>CAYHAJ010000365.1:0-5734 GCA_964354535.1 uncultured Pirellulales bacterium | reverse complement strand
AGCAGGCAAAAGTGCATGACCTCGCGGGGCTCGCCGCTTTCGACGATCAGCCCCGCTTCGTGCCGCAGACCCTAATAGAGCAAGGCGTGATGGACGGCGGCCGTCGCCAGCAGCGGCGGGGTCGGCGCCTGCGAGGCAGACACATCGCTGTCGCTCAGGATCACGAACATCGCCCCGTCCCGGATGGCTTCTTCGACCGCAGCGATCAACGCATCCAAACCGCGGCGCAGGGTCTCCCCCGGATTCGTGGCGAGGGCATCCTGCCCTTGCTCTCCTCTCTCCCAAGGACGCAAGGGCGGGACGCCCTCGCCACATTCAGGTAGCCAAGCGCGCGGCACATCGAACAACGCCGGCACGGTCACCACCCGGAAGTCCTCCCGCCGGACCGAGCGAAGCCGCTCCAGGTCCTCATCCGTCAGGATTGGGTGCGGCAGCTTGAGCTGGCGGCAGTGGCGAGGAGTCTCCTCGAGCAAATTGGGCTTGCGGCCCGTGAACGCCATCAGGCTCATGACCAGCCCTTCGCGCAGCGGGTCAATCGCCGGATTCGTCACTTGGGCGAAAAGCTGTTTGAAGTAGTTGAACAGCAGCTTGGATCGATCCGAGAGCACTGCCAGCGGCGTGTCGTTGCCCATCGAGCCGACCGGCTCCTGGCCGTTGGCCCCCATCGGCGTCAGGATCATTTTGAGCTCTTCCCGCGTGTAGCCGAAAGCCCGCATCCGCTGGGCAATCGTCTGTGGGTCGCTCTTGACAAGCTTCGGCGCATCGAAAAGCCCACGCAATTCGATGCGATTCTCATCAAGCCAGCGCCGATACGGCTTCTGGCGGGCGATCTTGCTTTTGATCTCATTGTCCGAGATGATGCGGCCCTCGACGGTATCGACCAGGAACATCCGTCCCGGCCGAAGCCGGCCCTTGATCCGGATCTTCTCCGGCGGGAACTCCACGACGCCGGCCTCACTGCCGATAATCGCCAGGCCATCGGTCGTCACCAAGTAGCGGCACGGCCGCAACCCGTTACGATCCAGCGTGCCGCCGAGGAGGCGACCGTCGGTGAAGAGCATCGCCGCCGGACCATCCCACGGCTCCAGGAAGGAAGAGTGATATTCATAGAACGCCCGTTTGTCGGTGCTGATGTGGTACTTGGCCCCGAACGCCTCGGGGATCATCATCATCATCGCATGGGGCATGCTCCGCCCGGCCCGTACCAGCAGTTCCAGGGTGTTGTCGAAGCAGGCCGAATCGCTGCCCCCCGGCACAAGAATCGGAAACAGATCGCGGATGTGCTCTCCGAAGGCCGGGTTGGCCAATTTCGGTTCGCGGGCCCGCATGGCGTTGCGGTTGCCGCTGAGCGTGTTAATCTCGCCATTGTGGGCGATGCACCGGAACGGCTGGGCCAGCCGCCAGTTCGGGAAGGTATTCGTGCTGTACCGCTGGTGGACAATCGCCAGGGCGGATTTGACCCGCTCGTCCGCCAAGTCCGGATAGTAGGCGAACAACTGCCAGGCCATGAACATGCCTTTGTAGCAGATGGTCCGGCAGGACAAGCTGACGATGTAGAAGTCTTCCGCCATCTCCCCGAACTGCTCGTTGACCAGCCGCTCGGCCCTTTTGCGCGCCAGATAGAGCCGCCGCTCCAGGTCTTCTGTGGCGAGGGCATCTTGCCCTTGCTCTTCACTTTTGTCAGGGGACGCGTACAAGGGCGGGACGCCCTCGCCACGAAGGCCATCGACGAAGACCTGCCGGACAACAGGCTCGGCGGCCAGAGCAATCTTGCCCAGGCAACTGTTGGAAGTCGGGACGTCCCGCCACCCGAGCGTCTTCATCCCGTAGTAAGCCAGCGCCTCTTCGAGCACGCCTTCGCACCGGGTGCGAAGCTCCGCGTCCTTGGGTCCGAACACCATGCCAACGCCATAGCCCAAAGGCTCCGGCAGAGAGAAACCGAGATTGTCGCACTCGGTGGCAAGGAACTCGTGCGGAATCTGAAAGAGGATGCCCGCCCCATCGCCGGTGGTCTCATCGGCCCCGGCGGCCCCGCGGTGAGTGAGGTTGACAAGGATCTGCTTGCCATACTCGAGGATGGAGTGGTCCCGCGCGCCGTTGATGTTAACCACGGCCCCGATGCCGCACGCATCGTGCTCGTACTGCGTCTCGTACAGACCCTGATTGTACCATCCCGAAGTCATGAAACTCCCCGGTTTGCGACCAGATCCGGTTGTTGCCGCCCGTCTGAGGCTCTCACCATATCATACGGCATTACGCCCCTTCGGTGGTGGCAGTTCCCGTAATAGATTCCATAAGTGAATATTATAGTATTATCAGCACATCTTATCAAAAGGCGTAGCCGCACCCTACTTGAGGCTGCCACACGATCGGGACACGACCGGTTCTTGCTTTCGAGCGGATCGTCGTTTATAGGACATGCCTCTTCTGCATCAGGCATCTCCAAGCCCGGGGCGGATGGGGCCGGTTGGAGCCGAAATGGCCGGAGGTCAGGGAAAGAACCTCAAAATAGGGCTCCACGGCCAGGACGATATCTCCTGCCGTCCGTTGCGGCGGACCGGGGCCTTGGCGATGCTCGTCCGCATTGCCGACCAGCGTCAGCCAGAGACCGGCCTCTTCCAGATGAGCAGCGACGTTCTGGGCAAACCTTCGGCGGTCGCCTTCCGAGTTGAACGAGTGAAAACAGCCTCTATCAAACGCGAAACCAAACGGAGCGCCGGCAATCCTGTTCCGGAGGGAATCCACAAGCACGAAGTTGCACGTCACGTTGGCTCTTGCCGCCTTTTCCCTTGCCTTCGCGACAGCTACGTCCGAAGTATCGGTACCAGTAACCACAAAGTGGTTCTGGGCCAGCCAGATGGAATTGTCTCCGGTTCCACAGCCCATCTCCAGGGCTTTGCAACTCGCAACAGGTCTCTGGGTCACTACTTCGACAAGATTGAAATCGGGCCGGCCGATGTCCCAGGGAGTGTCCCCGGATTCATATCGTTCTCTGTACCCCTGTTCCATGGTCATCGCATCGTACTTGCGCCTATCAGACAAGTCAACGCCCCCAATTCGCGCGGGCGGGGCGAACACAAAGCCGCGCGGCGGGTCGTGCAGATGTCATGGCGAGGAGCGCCGCGAAGCCCGCCCCCGCGCAGGCGGGGGAAGCAATCTGGGCTCCCAAACGCAACGAACCGCGTTTGGGGACCCTCTCGATCCCTGGCGTGGGAGATTGCTTCGCTGCCCTGCAAAGCCGCGACGTCTTGTCTTTGACAAGCTTTCGGATGGGACATGCCGTAAGTCTCCAGACGCAAATGAGTTAGAAAATCCACAGATTACCCAGATTTTCGCAGATTCAAGAAGGAGGAAAGAAGCTCGCTGTTGTCGATTCTCTTCCTTTTGCTCTTTGGCCCTTCTTTGAAAATCTGTGGTAATCGGCGAAATCTGTGGATGACTCGTTTTGGCTGCGGCCGAGGGCCGCGCTGGGCTCGCAAGGACATGCAGGGAGGGGTCGTTGAACAACTTTGCGTTTGCCCTGTTCGCACGGGAACGCCCTTGCCCCGGGCGGCCGGGACGGCCATAATGCCATCGACTTCACCCAGGCCGCAAGCCGCCCGGCGTGACACCAACCTGTTTTGGAAAGGAATAGTTCATGTCCGACTTCGATGCCCTGGAATTCACGGAAGTTGAGGTCCCGCCGACCCTGGCGGCGCAGATGCCTGGCCAGAGCCCCACCGATCCGCCCGCCATTGCCGCCGCCATGGGGGAGACCTTCGGCCAGCTCATGGGCTTCGTCGGCCGGCACGCGCTGAGGCCCGCCGGCCCGCCGCGGACCATTTACACCGCCTACGGCGCCGAGGGGATCAAGTTCACCGTCGTAATGCCCGTCGCAGCGCCGCCCGCCACACCCGTCCGGAGCG
This sequence comes from uncultured Pirellulales bacterium, assembly GCA_964354535.1. Classification (GTDB taxonomy): domain Bacteria; phylum Planctomycetota; class Phycisphaerae; order Sedimentisphaerales; family Anaerobacaceae; genus PLanc-01. The sequence continues at coordinate 1,829 of CAYHAJ010000365.1, read as the reverse complement.
GTCCCGGTTCTGTCGGGTCCCTGTCCGGCGGCAAGGCCCTGCGCTTCACGCATCGCGGCCCCTACGCCAACCTGATGGTCACTTATGGCCAGATCACCGAGTTCCTCAAGGCCAAAGGCCTGATGCAGTGCGAAGCCGACTGGGCCAGGTACATGCCCATGTGGGAAGAGTACCTCAACGACCCTCGAACCACTCCCGAATCCAAGCTCCTGACCCACATCTACCTCCCTGTACCGTAGCCCGGCAAGGGAATTCCCGATGCGCCTGCCGGCATCGGCGGGGTGCGCGTACACGGCTATTGTGTAGCCTCTGTATTCTTTTCAATTGCTGCCTGTCCCCGGTTTCCCCCGATTCACGTGAGAAATCGACCTTGCCGAATAGACTTGGAAGGGTCCTGCAAATTTAATATCCAATGTTAAATTTGCAAACATAGTTGCAGGGAGTCCGGTCATGATCCAGCGTCATCCTCCCCCTCGATCAGGGCGGGGAGCTGGTCCCGATCGAGATCAAGTCCGGCCAGACCTTTGCCAGCGACTACCTCCAGGGCCTGACCTACTGGCGCTCCCTGCCGGACCAGGCTAACGCGCGGGCGGCCCTGGTCTACGGCGGCGACACGTCCTACCTGCGCCAGGGAATCGCCGTCCTCTCCTGGCAACACAGGGAGCAGCGGGACCCCGACATCGCATTTCCTGTTTCTGATCTCGCCTTATCTTAAATAGGGTGCGTCCCCAGTTTTCCTCCAGTTTTCCCTTCTCTCATATGTGTGCAAACTCGAAAAGGGTATACTGCCCCCGTTTCACAAACGATGAGTTCCTCAACCCATCTCCAATTTCGAGTTGCAGAAGACAGCCGCGCCATCGAGATCGGGAAATAGACTTGCGTGGTTGATATTCATCCAATTCAAAGCATGCAGGCATTCCCCTCTACAGCTATCCGGCATGAGAATCTCAACCAAGATGATTCGCCTCTCATGCTCTTTCTCATGGTAACATTTCTGGATGCGCGTTTTCACATCTTCTCCGTCAAGTGCTTTGGTGAATACTCCGCCCTGTGCCAGAAGGCGAATATTCTCATGAGAAGTGATCTGGGGGAACTCAATAAAGACCTCACGACTCTTGCGCCGATACCATCTTTGGATGTCTCTATGCAGCGCATACACCACACGCTCGCTATTGTTCAGCTTCTTCGGATAGAAGGCAAAGTATGCAGCCACGAATGGTGATCTTGTCCAATCAAGGAGAGGCGTGGCCAAGCCATGATGTTGTCCAAGTGCCCATAGGTTGTCTTCGCTCAGTTCAGGGGGATTCGGTCCGCGTCGCCCCATGATCGACTTCACAAACTCCTCTCGGTGCTGTTTCAAACAGGCCTTGCGGTGTCCATTTCTACTCAATCGATCGAACTTGGACCTTAGCGTCCACCCATCACCGTGCTGCTCTTGACCTCGCCACACATAGTCTTCATAACCACGAAACCTGCCCACTTCGGCGTAGAATTCGCTCCACTTCGATAAGGTGATGGTGAGCACGCCTCTGTCGTACTGGCCTTTGCCTCCTGCCTCCTCATACTGGCCGCGTTGTAGAGGCTGGTGGTCGCTATCGAACGAGACGGAGGGTGGGCCGGGCATAAAATCCTCATTCACAGATGACTCTCCTCACATAGCCGCCCCGTCTCATTTTGGAACTCGACAGTTAGTAACTATCTCAAAAGGGCAGTTTTGGCCGATAACCATCCGTAGGAACCATTTGAAAGGAACCACGGATGGCACGACAGAAACGTCAGGTGAAACCGCTTCCCACCATTTGGGAGGTCAGCGACGAACCATGGAACAT
>CAYHAJ010000364.1:0-3997 GCA_964354535.1 uncultured Pirellulales bacterium | reverse complement strand
CCCTGGGGCGACACCTGGGATCCGGAGAAGTGCAACAATTCCGAAGACCATCATCCCGCCGGGGGAGGATACCGAACAAACCAGAGTGCTCCGGTGGGCAGCTATCCAAACGGAGCGAGCCCCTGTGGGTGTATGGACATGGTAGGTAATGCCTACGAGTGGGTCGCTGACGAGGCAAAATCATACCCGGGCAATCCAACGCCATTCGAGCACATCGGCTATCATTTTGTCAGAGGCGGTTGCTGGGACGATGGTCCCTCCAGCGTTCGTTGTGCCTACCGGGGTTGGTACCTTCCCCCCGGCAGCAGCGGTGTGGGGCCGGGTGACAGCGATTACATCGGATTCCGTGTGGCTCGCTGAAGTCGATTTCACCTGTTGTTGACTTGGCAAGAGGACTGCGAGGGAGACTGCGAGGGTCTGCCTTCAAATTAACAATTAGCGGTTCACAGGATTTTCGCGGCGTGGCCGCTTCCCGCCTCGTTCGTTTCCGCCACCGTAGGGGCTCAGCCCAGGTGCGGATAGGACTGCTATTTCGGCAAAGGCGCGTTGTCCCCTTCGCGCAAGACGCGCAGGATCTGCTCATGGAGCAGACCGTTCGAGACGACGATGGTGCCCGTCGATAGGAACTCCACGTCCCCCTCGGTGGAGGTAGCACGCCCGCCGGCCTCGCGCACGAGGAGTCCGCCGGCTCCAATGTCCCACGGCTTGATGCTTCACCTGCGAATGCCGCGTCGGCGAGCATCATGGCGGGTACGGACCGGGAAGGCAACCACCGGTTGTCGGTAGTCCGCAGGCGGTAGCCGGTTGTGAGGCCATAGAAAGAATCAGGTCTCGCGCGGAGACGCAGGGACGCAGAGTAGAAGAGAGGTTCGGTCCCGCTGTTCCCTGGGACAGGTGTTCCTTCGTCCCTGGCGGGACTGGTTCTGTTTCTTGCCCCGGTTCCCCAGCCATAAATGGCTCGGCTATGATCTGTCGCCCGCCGGGCTGGGCTGAGTCGCAGCATGAAGGGTTTCTGCGTTGTTTTTGATTTTTGCACAACATACAGAAGTCGAGAAACGTCTACAATAGAAGCGCGGCTGCCGGCGGAGGTGGCTGCAACGATTCGCGGGGTCAGGGACTCTGCGGGTATGACATGACCCGTGAAGTATCGTTCGTTGTTCACCGGCGCGCCACCAGGACTTCACCCCAGAGACACCAAGATTGCAGAGATAATCCCGGGGCAGCTAAATTGCGGATTTCGGATTGCGGATTGCGGATTGTAGGCAGAGTTCCGGCAGGACCGCCCGGTTTGCGGCCTGGGGACGGGGGTGCCCCTCTCATCCCTCCGGCCTCCAGCCTTTCCGGGGACCCGTTGTGCGAAACAAAGCCAATTTGGGGGAGGAGTCTCAAGTTGGAAGTTTCAAGTGCCAAGCAAGAGAAGCCCGGGGGACCCGGTCGGTTTTACAAACAAAGCCAATTCAGAGCAGCCCGGCCGGCGTCAGGGGTCCATTGTGCAAAACAAACCCAATTTCGGAAAGTCCGGCCGGCGGGCGAAATACCCATCATTCCATCATTCCACTATTCCATCGTTCCAGCGTTCCAATCCGATGCCTGTCATGCGAAGCAAAGCCAATGGCACCGGAGCGAGCTGCGCTGGTGGGTATCCTGGCGGCTTGTCGCCCGGCGGGGCGGCAACTATAATGGCCGCCGCACAGGATGTGCAGGGCATATTCTGCGGGCTTTGAGTCATTGAGTGTTGGAGCAACGCCATGAATCGTGCGAAGCGGACGCGTCGGGAGTTTCTCAGGGAAGCGGGTCTTTGTGCCGCGGCGCTGACGGTCGCCGGATGCGAGGAGGCGTCTCGGCCTCCTCTGCCGGTGGCCGAGCGGCCGCAGCCGAGCCGGCCCAATATCCTCTGGATCACCTGCGAGGACACCAGTCCCTATCTGGGCTGTTGGGGCGACCCGTTCGCGATCACGCCGAACCTGGATCGCTTCGCGGGCGAGGCCATCCGGTACACGAACGCCTATTCCACCGCCCCGGTCTGTTCGCCGGCCCGGTCGTGCCTGATCACGGGCGTCTATGCGACCTCGCTCGGCACGCAGAACCTGCGGTCCGATATCCGCATCCCCAGGCAGATCGAGCCTTTCCCCAAGCTGCTGCGGGCCACCGGGTACTACTGCTCGAACAACTTCAAGGAAGACTATAACTTCAAAGACCCGACGATCTGGGATGATTCGAGCCCGAAGGCCCATTGGCGAAACCGTGCCGCCAACCAGCCCTTCTTCAGCGTCTTCAACATCACCTGCACGCACCAGGGCCAGGCGAATGGCTCCGATGAGGAGTTCTTTCAGAAGTACACCTCCAAGCTCAAGCCCGAGGAGCGGCACGACCCCAAGACGCTCCCCCTGCCGCCGTTCTATCCCGATACGCCCATGGTGCGGAACATCTGGGCCCGCTATTACGACCTGATCACCACGATGGACAAGCGGGTCGGCGAGCTGTTGCGGGAATTGGAGGCGGACGGCCTGACCCAGAACACCATCGTGTTCTTCTTCCCCGATCACGGGCTGGGCCTGCCCCGCTTCAAACGGACGCTTTACGATTCCGGGCTGCGCGTGCCGCTAATGGTGCGGTTCCCCGCGAAGTACCAGCATCTGTCACCCTTCGCCGCCGGCGGGCGGACGGACCAGCTTGTCAGCTTTGTCGATTTCGCCCCGACGGTGCTGCGCCTGGCGGGCGCGTCGGTCCCGCCGCACATGCAGGGGCAAGCGTTCCTGGGCCAAGGGCCGGCCGCCCCGCGCGAGTACGTCTTCGCCGCACAGAGCCGGGTCGATGAGGCGTACGATATGTCGCGTTGTGTGCGGGACAGGCGTTACAAGTACATTCGCAACTTCATGCCACACCTGCCCTACGTGCAGCCGAGTGACTATTGTGACCAGGCCCAGATCATGCAGGAGCTGCGACGAGTGGCCGGAGAGGGCGGCCTCGCCGGCATCGAGAAGCCCTTCTGGGAGCCGACCAAACCCGTCGATGAGCTTTACGACACGCTGATCGACCCCAATGAGGTCAGAAACCTGGCCGGCGTGCCCGCCCACGAGGAGACCCTCAGCCGCATGAGAAAGCGGCTCTGGGACTGGATGGCCGAGACCAGGGACACGGAGCTGCTGCCTGAGGCGGAGATGCACATCCGGGCCGTCGGCTCGACACCCTACGATATGGCGCACGACCCGAAAAAGTACGCGCAGGCGCGCATCCTCGCAACGGCGGAACTGGTGGGCACAGGGCCCCGGGTTCTGCCGGCCCTGGTGGACCTTCTCAAGGATGAAGACAGCGCCGTGCGCTACTGGGCGGCGGTGGGCCTGGCGGCCCTCGGCCCCGAAGCAGCTCCGGCAGCGGATGCTCTGAAAAAGGCCCTCAACGACCCCAGTCCAAACGTCCGCTTCACGGCCGCGGGGGCGCTGTGCCGGCTCGGTTCGTGTGACGACGCCCTGCCCGTGCTGATCCAGGGCCTGCTCGACCCGCGTCAGGTCGTGGTCCTGCACGCGGCCCGGACGCTGCAGAGCCTCGGCGACAAGGCTCGCTCGGCGGTCCGCCAGATGGAGTTCGCCCGCCAGCAGTGCAAGAACCTCGACGGCAGTTATCGCAACGACAATTACGCCATGTTCATCGACTGGGCGCTGAAGTACGCGCAGGAGAACTGCAAATGAGCCAGAGTCCTGAGATGACAGCGGGCGGCGGCCCGATCGCGGACCGTGGCGCCGTGCTGACGAGCGGCCAGGTCGGCAGCATGACCTATGTTTTCCTGATCACCCTGGTCGCCGCCCTGGGTGGTTTGCTCTTCGGCTACGACACGGGCGTCATCAACGGCGCGATTGGTCCGCTGAAGGCCCATTTCAGCCTTAATCCCCAGCAGGAGGGTTGGGCGATGGGCTGTGCCCTGCTCGGCTGCGCGATCGGAGCAGCGGGCGCCGGGGCGCTGAGCGACCGGTTCGGCCGAAAGAAAGTCCTCGTCCTG
>CAYHAJ010000363.1:0-3799 GCA_964354535.1 uncultured Pirellulales bacterium | reverse complement strand
GGTTGTTGCGGATTTCGAAGTTCGAGGAACCATCATCCAGATCGATGTCCCAGCCGTGATCGCAACGCCAGCGGTTGTTGCGGAGAATGATCGGCTTGACGACATCGAGCAAGGGTAGGGACTTGTGCTCGCCCAAAGTGACCGTGTTCAGGTCAATGTCTTTCAGGCCCCAGTAGCGATCGCGGCCCCAGGAGTTGAAGGAGCCGTGGTCGCCCGTTTCCTTGACGGTGTCGAAGATGTCGCAGAACTCGATGACGTGGCCGCCCCAGCAGCCGTCGCCAATGTTGATGCCGGCGCGCGGCACGTCATAGATCGAGCAATGGCGAACTGTGATGCCCATAGACATGGAGATCTGCACCGGCGCGGTTTGCTTCTCGACGCGTCCCGTCTCGTGGATCAGGCAATCCTCCACGAGACAATCGGCGGGATAATTGCCGGTCTTGGGTCCGGGTGTCCGGTCGAGATCCTTGAGATTCTGCCGCTGGCTGTACTCGAACAGGGGGTTGCGCACGGCTTGCGGGTCGCCGACAAAGGCCACGCCGTTGGCTCCGGCCTGGAAGATGTGGCAGCCGCGAATCGTGAGGCGGCGGTTGTAGTGGTTGACGAAGACTGCGTTGCCGCCAAGTTGGTCCAGAAAGCAGTCCTCCAGAACACAATCCTCAGAGCCGTTGAAGAGGACCGCGCCGCCGCGATACGTCGTCCAGTCGCTGCGGAGCAGAGGCTCCTTGTTATCCATGAAGGTGCGGGCGGTATGCCGGAAGGTCAGGCCCTTGAGCGCGACGAAATGGACGGGCTTGTCCGGACCGCCACGGAACTCAACCAAATGACGCAGGCGGACCACTTCGACCGTCGCCGTGGCGAGATCAATCCCCGGCGGCAGGTAGAAGTAGAGCGTTTCTGTCTTGGCATCGTGGAACCACTCACCGGGGGCATCCAGCTCCTCGAAGATGTTCTCCACCATGCGGTACTTGGGGTGCATGCCCATCCGGCGATTGTTCTGCCAACCGCCTTCGTAGGTCACGTTGCCCTGGGCGTCCTTGCCGGTGATCTGGTAGTGGAAATCGCCCCACTCATGCACGTGCATGGCATGGATGAAGCCGCCGCGCGGATCGGCCCAGCGAGCGGCTCGCTCCCGACTGAACGCATCGGCCGAGTACCCGTTGAAGTGACGCACGTTTAGGTCGAAGTTGGGATGGCGAGCCATCGGCTGACGCCGACCGTTGATGAAGAGTTGGTCGATTACGACAGCGCCGGGCGTTTTGGCTTTCATGATGCCGACGCGGAAAGGCTCCCACTGAAGATCAAGCCGCCTGCCCCCACTGAGGACGACCTGTTCGCCCGGAGCGGCCGCGTAGGTCACTGGGGCATCCTTCGTGCCGGAATCCTCGGGAGTGAGGACAAGGGTGTCAGACAAGTAATATGTGCCAGCATGAAGCAAGACCGTCACAGGCTCCCGGCCGGCAAGCCGGCGTGCGGCCTGCTGGGCCGCCGCCAATGTCCGCAGCGGCACGGCGGCCGTGCCCGGGCCATCATCATGGCCGACAGGCGAAACGTGGATCTCAATACCTGTCGCTGGAGTAGACCGTGTGCCCTGGCCATAGGTGCCGGCGATCACCAGACAAACAACAACGATAGTCCAGACTCGTTTCCCGGTGCTCATTCGGCCTCCTACTTCTGCCATTCGGTGAATCGGTCCGGCCCGGCACTGGGCTGCACGAGCTGTTCCACGTCGCGGTCGAATTGGAGTTTGACCACCAGGACCGTGTTGGCCATCTCGTTCGTGGGCAGGTGCATCAGCCGCAGGTACGCCTTCTGCTCCTGGTGGTCGGCGGGCGTAAGGTTGACCGCGAAATCCACGGGCTTACCCGTGTTCAAGAGTGTGGCGTGCGTCGGGGCCACGTTGAAGGGCTTGAGTTTCACGCCGTCGCCCAGCGGATCCTTGTTCAGATGCACATAGAGCGTTCGGTCCCGGCGGGTCAACATGACGTTGCGGTTCGAGATCAAATGCGAGGCCGGTTGGACCCCTTCCAGCGATTCCTTAACCGAGTTGTACCACTGGCCGACGCGGCGCAGGACGGTGGAGGCTTCTGCAGGAATCGTGCTGTCCGGCTGGGGACCGACGTTGAGGAGGTAATTGCCGTCACGGGCCAGATAGGCATCGATGCTGCGAATCAGGTGGTGATCCGTGTAATAGTCCTCGTCCTTGCGATAGCCCCAACTTTCCATGCCGACCGCCTGGCAGGCCTCGGTGGGCCGGTCAAAGCCAACGGCAGGGTCCTTTTCGTAGTCCCGCTCCGGCGTGCCGAAGTCGCCCTCGTCGAAGCCGCGATTGTTGATGACGGCCTTGGGCTGGAGCTTGCGAATCATGGCGTTGATCGAAGGGTCCTTGTGCTGGGGCACGTTCATGTCCCACCAGAAACCGTGGATCTCGCCGTAATTGGTGCACAGCTCGCGGACCTGGGCCCTGAGGAATTCCAGGTATTTGCCCCAGTCCGGCGTATCCTGCGGCTGCGGCTGGAGCTCATGATGACGCCCCTGGTTGGGATAATTCGGGTGGTTCCAATCGGCAATCGAATAATAAAGGCACAGCGGCACCTGGCGTTTGTGGCAGGCGTCGGCCAACATTCCGATGATATCCCCCTTGTACGGCGTGTTCATCGTGTTGAAGGACGTCTGCTTCGTGTCCCACAGGCAAAAGCCGTCATGGTGCTTGGTCGTGATGCAGATGTACTTCATTCCGACCTGTTCCATCAGGTCCAGCCAGGCGTCGGGATTGAACTTCGTCGGGTTCCACTGCCGGGCCAGCTTGACGTACTCGGCACGGGGCACACGCGCGCGCCACTGGTGCTGCTCGTGCCAGCCGGGAATGGCATAGATGCCCCAGTGGACAAACAGGCCAAACCGTCTCTCGAAGAACCAGTCGCGTCCGTCGCCGAAACGTGGGATGCCGCGTGGCTTGGCCGATGGCGAGGCCTTCGCGGCGCCGAAGGCGGACGAGGTCGGCAGCGCCGAAGCGGCTGCGAGTGTGCTTACTGTCTGAAGGAAATGTCTTCGGTTCATGAAAGCTCCTCATTCATTACGGTCCGGAAAGAATCCCGGCTCTGCCGAACCTTCTATTCCCATCTTATACCATCCAGGGCTACGCTGCCGAGAACGCCGGGGAGACACGATTACTCGTCAACCTCCGGAGATCAGGAGGGCGCTCCGTCCCGCCATTGCTCTACATGTCCCATTGAGTCTCCGGGGTGTCCTCCAGACAAAGTCGATGGAGGAGGGGAAGGGGAACTCCCCCAAAAGTGATCGATGAACCCCGTGCAAAGAGAGGAAACCAGGGCAGGAACGTCATCGAGGGATCGAAACCATATACCCGCGTATGCCGCACTGTGACGAGCCCAGGTACCGGCCCATAAACAAGAACCTGGGGCAGAGGCGATAGCCCTGCTACAAAGCATCCACCTGAAGCTTGTCGAGGACCTTGAGCGTATGCTCCTGAGCTTTTTGGTACGCCTCGGAGAAGCGGTTTGGCTCCTGCCATCGTTCGTTTTTCCGCCAACATCCTGTCCAATCTTTGGCATCTGGAACTCATCCGAGACTCTTACCATCGGCCGTCTACAGTGGTCCCCTTCTCAGCGCTTTTGCCTGCTCTATACCCTCTCTCTTCGGTGGTATCCCCAAATGACTACCCAGGTTTTGCCGGGTAGGTCAGCCATTCCTGAAGGGTCCAGACGTGACTGGCGAGGCCCGCCGCCATAGCGGGCGTGCGTTGCCTCCAGGAGCCATCGTCTCGCGGGACGCGCAG
>CAYHAJ010000362.1:0-61684 GCA_964354535.1 uncultured Pirellulales bacterium | reverse complement strand
ATCCTTCGAGGGGGGACTCCGGGGTCAGGTCTTCATTTGTCATTTAACGCTTTGGGGGGAATCCGGGGTCAGGTCTTCATTTGTCATTTAACGCTTTTGATTCCGCGGACATCTATGAGCAAGCTGCCGTCAAGACGCTCGCGGGATTTTTTCGGGGGAATTCCACACTGAAGAGCGGTAGTCGGTAGTCAGTAGCCGGTTGTCGGTAAGGATGGTCAGCCGCGGTCTCATTTGCGTTTGGCAATCCGGTCACGAACCGTCGGCCAGGGAGCTCCGGCGGTCGGGTCCTCGCGGTAGGCGTCCAGCCGCCGGTCGAGCTCGGCTTTCTGCGCTTCCGTCAGGGTGATTGCCTCGGGAACCTCGACCATGCTATCCCAAAGATCCCCGATCAACTCGATCCGCTCGGCGATGCTGAGGTTCAGAATGTCCTGGCGTGCGAATTTGCTCATAGCCATTAGGATAGCCTATTTCACTGCCGTACGCAAATCGAAGTTCCCGGTGAAATTCCGGGGAGATCCATGAGCAAGCCGTTGTCAAGACGCTCGCGGGGTTCTTTCGCGGGAATTCCACACTGAAAAGCAGTATTCGGTAGTTAGTAGCCGGTTGTCGGTAAGAGTGAGGCCGCGGGTCAGGGGCAGCGAGGAGGGACGGTCAAAGGCGCTCTTGCCAAGTTCTCGAATCGCGGGCACCTTCGGGCCGGATGATCAGCCGCGGTTTCATTTGCGTTTGGCGATCCGGTCACGAACCGCCGGCCAGGGAGCTCCCGCGGTCGGGTCCTCGTGGTAGGCGCCCAGCCGCCGGTCGAGTTCGGCTTTCTGCGCGTCCGTCAGGGTGATCGCCTCGGGAACCTCGGCCATGCTATCCCAAAGTACGCTGAGAACGGGAAAACAGGCTGGCACGGGAAGGGCGGGGGTCGTAAGATGATGGCGCGTGAGGCCCGAAGGAGAGTCCCCGTGATTCCCACGGAGGGCCGGAGCGACAAGAAGGAGAAGAACATGGACTCCCGAGACATCTCATCTATTTCCGCTCCGAATTGGGTATGAGGTCCCCGGTGTCATCCTGCACTTGAATTCCCAGGGGGGATGGCGGTACATCTATGGGTATGGAAGGATCAAAGAGCGCTGCGGAAAAAGACATACCAGGGGTGAAACCGCTGGCGTTGAGCAGACTGACCATTGCGATCATAATAGGGATCGCGATCGTGTTATGGAGCGGTGCGTTCTTTCTCTGGGGGCAGGTGGAACTTGACAAATGGCTATTGATCAGCCACAACGGGCTGCGTACCAATCGACTTGTGGTCAGCGCAGCACAGGCGGCTACCCAGTACGGGATGTCGATCATCGTACTGCTGTACTTGCTCTATTTGTTGTTTGCGTTCCAGTACGAAAAGCTGCGTGATGCCTACCGGATTTATCTATTGGTCTGCTTGATGTTCGGTTTTGCCGGGGTGGGCGGGGACATCTTGAAAGAGATTTTCAACCGACCGCGGCCTTTCGTGGAATATGCAGGTGAAATCAATGCCTTATCGAAGGCGGCAACGCCCGCTTTCCCATCGGGACATGCAACCAAAAGTATGGCCTTGGCTCTGCCCTTCTTGCTTTTGATTACGGCGAAAGACAACTGGCATAAGGGGGTGAAGATCCTGATGGCGATGATTGTCTTCGCTACGTGTTACTCCAGAGTATTGCTGGGTGCGCACTATGTAAGCGATGTGTTGGCGGGTGCAGGTATGGCGTGGATATGTTTTCCGTTGGTAACCCTCTTGAATAACAGAATATTGAGTCATATGACTGAGAAGCGCCTCCATTTCGCCATCAAAGTGTGGGCCCTGATCTTGCTGGGATTGATGATTTACCTGGTGGTGCAGTGAAGTACTGTTTGGAGTGTAGCTGAGTTGATCCCGGATATTCAGGGTTGAGCTTGGCAAAGCATAGTTCCGGTGACGTCTATGAGCCGGCCGTTGTCAAGCCTGTTCCTGCGCACGGTTCAGGACAGGTTCTGCGCCTGTCGAAGGAATGGTCGCAGGATTGTCCGCCGAGGACGGGAAAACAGGCTGGCACGGGAAGGCCGGGGGTCGTAAGATGATGTCGCGTGAGGCCCGAAGAAGAGTCCCCGTGATTCCCACGGGGGGCCGAAGCGACAGAAGGAGAAGACCATGGCCAAGATGTTTGCGATGTGCGGGCTCGACTGTGCGACGTGCCCGGCTTTTATTGCCCATAAGACCGACGACAATGCTCTGCGCGAGAAGACCGCCGCCGAATGGTCGAAGCAATTCCACGTCGAACTCAAGCCAGCCGACATCAACTGCGTCGGCTGTGTCAAAACCAAGGGCGTGCACATCGGCCACTGCGGCGAGTGCGAGATCCGCAAGTGCGGCCTGTCACGCCAAGAGAAAAGCTGCGCCCTGTGCGACGACTACCCCTGCCAGACCCTCAGCCAGTTCCTCGCCAACGTCCCGACGGCTAAGGACAACCTGGAGGTGGTCCGGCGCACGCGGCGGGACTGAGTATCCCAGAGAGACAAGTTTCTCGCCAAGACGCCAAGACCTTGGGGCGGCCTTCGACCGCAACCAAAACGAGTTGTCCACAGATTTCTCCGATTACCACAGATTCTCAAAGAAGGGCCGACGAGCAAAAGGAAGAGAATCGACAACCGCGGGCCTCGTTCCTCCTTCCTGAATCTGCGAAATCTGTGTAATCTGCGGATTTTCTAACTCATTTACGTCCGGAGACTTAGGGCATGCCCCATCAGAAACCTTGTCTGAAAAATAAGATCCGGATCTCGTCTGAGCATTTCACTGCTGTGCTTGGCTTTGGGGTGTTCCTTTCTGCTGAAGATCGCGAATCCGCCAGCGGTTCTGCGAGCTTTTGCTGACACGAAATTCGAACCGCCCAGTCCTGGTGGTTCCGTTCTCTTCGTATTCTACCGTGCAGGGCACGAGAAGGCCGGTCAGGGGACGTGCGGGAACCACCGGCGCCTCGACCGAGAGCACCCGCAGGATGCTCTTCTTTTGTAGCACGTTGTCGCGAAGACTCCGGGCTTCTCCCGTCACCATGTATCCATGAACTTGGGCGGCTCGCTCGTAGTCTCTGGCGGCCCAGGCCTTCAGGAACTCCCCGACCACTTGAACCGCAATCTCGGCGTCGGAAAGTGGCCCCTGCTCGAGTCCCAGGGCGATCCTGGTAGTGTCGGAACAATTCACGTCGGCCGGCGCCTCCCGTTTGAGGTCGAAGAGGCCGGGCTTGAACGGTTGATTGTAGTCCATGTACTCATACACGCCACTGCTGACATAGCGGCCCTCCACCAGTGTCTCCACTTGCACGCGGCGGATCAATTTGGTGGCCGGGTCGATGGAGAAGAATTCCCGCATGGGGGGCTTCGGCTTATCGATCAGGAAGGTGTTCGGGTCGTACGTTACCGTGACGGTGATGGGGTCCGTATCGTTGGCGGATTGACTGATCTGGACCTGAATTCCGCCCTTCTGAGCCCGTTGCTGCAGATACCCGATGGCCTGCTTGGGATCATAGTGGCGGACAAAGAACAGCACCTTGTCCGTGTACTCCTGATCGTCGAAGATTGACAGTTGGTTCGAGTGCTGGCTCCAATATTGCGTGATCCCCTGGCTCCAGACCGTGGCGGACCTGCCCCCTGCCGTGTTGAAGTCGAACCGGACATTCTGCAAGGACCCCTGGCGGTCGTATTCGATCCACGCCTCCTTGTCCCACTTCTCCGGGCTGGTGAACTGGAAATGAAAGTACCGGATGTCCTTGACCGCAGCGATGGTTTGCTCCAAGGCATAGGCCGGGCTTGCCGACCGGTGGAGCAGAACGGCCAGTACGCCCAGGATCACCAGGACGGCGGCGGCACACGCCACTTTGTTCAGCCGGAGGGTCATCTGTTTTGTATGCGTGGCGAATTCGATCGAGACGTGACGCTGCCACCGCTCTTCCAAGCGGCGATGGATTCTCTCGCGCATGGCATGGCTCCCTTTATACTGCACCTGGGCAATAAGCCCTTCGATTTCTCTGTCTCTTTTCATAATGAGTCCTCTCTTTCGAGTTCCCTCTTCAAGGTGTTCAGTCCATAGCGATACCGGCTCTGGACCGTGCCCAGAGGCACGTGCAGGGCACGAGCCAAGGCGCGGAACGTCAGACCGGCGTGGACATGCAGGGTGATCACTTCCTGCTGCTCGTACGGCAACCGGCGCAGCGCTTCGCGCAGCCGCAGGATTTGCTCGCTGCGAATGACGAGTTCGAGCGGCTCGTCACTGCCAGCCAGTTCCCTATCGTCTGGGCCTGCCGGAACGAGCTTTCGTCGGCGCAGCAAGTCCCGGGATTTGTTCGCCACGCAGACGGCCAGGAAGCCCTTCAGGCTGCCGCGCAACTCGAGGGTCTGCGGCGCTTCCACCAAGGACGCAAATACTTCCTGAACAACGTCCTCCGCGTCGCCGGCATTGCCGAGCAGGTGCAAGGCCACAGAGAGCATCATGTCCACGTATTTCTGATAGATCAGGTCAAACGCTCTGCGGCTGCCGCGTTTCGACCTCCACCAGAGTATCTGATCTTCCAGCATCGTCCTTCCTGTCGCCAGGTATCCGGATACGGCATTTACCCTTGAGACGAATTGGGGACCGTCTTGCACTTATCGAGAAACACCATTTTACCCGGGCGGTCTCTCGAAAACATGACCCCAAATCTTCGGCGGTTAGAGCATTTTCTGTCGCAAAACGTCCCGCGGGAGCACTATATAGCGAAACGGTGATCCTGGGAGGGGTCCCAAACGCGAAAAAATGCGTTTAGGGGCCCGGTTCGGTGAGGTGTCTCATGATGGAGAACGACAGGTACTACGTGGAGCGATGTCTGGATGGCCATCCGGACGACTTTCGCCACTTAGTGCGGCGGTATCAGCCGGTCCTGCTGGCTCATCTGGCCGGCAAGTTGGGCAATCGGGACCGGGCCGAGGAGGCCGCCCAGGAAACCCTGGTGCGGGCCTACTTCGGGATGGACACGCTCAGGAAACCGGAATCGTTCTTCGCCTGGCTGCTCGGGATCGCCGATCTGGTGGCGAAAGAGCAGCAACGAAAGGAGTTGATCCGCCGCAGGCGCGAGTCCGCCCGCGCAGCTCCTGAAGAGGAGACAGCCGAGCCCGAACTCTCCCAGGATTACGGTCTCGAAGCGGCGATAGCGGCCTTGCCCGAGGCGTATCGAACGGTGATTCTGCTACGGTACTACGGCGGACTATCGTGCAGCGGGATCGCCCAGCAGCTCGATATGCCTCTGGGCACGGTCACGAAAACGCTTTCGCGGGCCTATGCCTTGCTGCGGGACTCCCTGCAGGGCCAGACAGTAAGTGAGGTGCAACGATGAACTGTGCAGAATGCCAGGAACTATTGGTGGCGTACCTCGAAGGACTGCTCGAGGATTCCCAGAAGCAGGACGTCGAGAATCATGTGAAAGATTGCGTTGCCTGCCGGACGGAGTTGAAGGGGCTGCAGACCCTGCAACAGCGTCTGGTCAGCAACGGCCAGGCGCTCGCGCCGAGCGACCTGGAAGATCAAGTGATGAACCGGATTATTCGAGAACAGAGTGCGAGGCTCAAAGCGGCCGGACAGGCCGGAGCGGGCCTGCGTTTCAGGAGACTGATTATGAAAAGCTCAATCGTAAAGATAGCGGTGGCGGCGGCCGTGGTGCTGGCTGTGATCGGGGGGTTCTATCTGGTGGGTGGCACAAAGAATGTGGCCCTGGCCGATGTGCTCAACAAGGTCGAGCAGGTCCCGGCCTACATGTACCGGATGACCATGCATATGAAGGGCGCGATGCAGGGGATGTCGCCCGAGGGGACGGACATGACGACGACCGCCCTGATCGCCAACGACTACGGCATGCGCATGGACATCCGCATGACCGACCCGGCTACCGGTCAGCCGATGGACCAGCAGATGTACCTGCTACCCGCGCAGAAAATGATGATGATGGTCCTGCCGGGAATGAAGAAGTACACACGGATGTCGCTCGACGACTCGATGTTTGAGAAGATGAAGAAACAGAACAATGACCCACGCCTGATGATCCAGCAGATTCTGGCCTGCAAATACGAGGAACTGGGCAAGAGCGTAATCGATGGGGTCGCGGTCCAGGGATTCCAGACCACGGATCCGGCGTATGCCGGCGGCGCCGTGGAGAACGTCGATGTCAAGGTGTGGGTGGATGTGAAGACCTGGCTGCCGGTCCGCGTGGACATGAACCTGAAGGTGAATGAGCAGATGGAGATGCGCGGCACGCTGCACGATTTCCAGTGGGATGTCCCGGTGAGTGCGGCGGAATTCACGCCCGCGCTGCCGGCCGACTATACCGCCGGCCCCGGCGACGGCCTCAAACTGCCCCCGATGTCGGAACAGACCGCGATCGAGGGCCTGAAGCTCTGCCTCGACCTCTTCGGCGAGTATCCGGAGAATCTGAATATCGCAACCATCGTACAGATGATACAGGAATTGCAGGAGCCCGAGAAGAGCAAGACGCCCGCAGCCCAGAAGCTCCGCCAGGCGATGGAGCAGGCCAAGACCGACGAGGAGCGAACCCAGGCGATCAGCACGATGATGCCTCTCCAGATGCTGGGCGGCTTCTATATGAGCCTGGCGCAGGAGAAGAAAGAACCGGTCTACTACGGCAAAGTGGCGAAGCCCGGCGATATCGCCCAGGTCCTGATGCGGTGGAAGACCGGCGAGAACGAGTACCGCGTGATCTTCGCCGACCTGCACGCGGAGACGGTCAAGACAGACACGCTGACTAAGCTCGAAGCCGCCCTGCCCAAGTAGAGCGAGCATAGCGAACCCAGGAAGAACCAGGCCGGGACGGCGGAGCCCGGCCTTTCTGTTGAACCGTCAGGGTTCATCGACTATGATGAAGACGCGTGCAGAAGAAGGCAGACCCGGGCCACCGGGTGTTCTTCCGACGGAACTATTGCCAGGGGAGACAGAATATGTCTGATCCGAACGAGCAGACCCATCGTGTCGGCGTGGGCCGTCGCAGGCTCAAGCTCATTGGCGCCATCACCCTTGGGGTGGTCCTGATCGGTGGCGGGGCTCTCTGGCTCAGCCTGGCGAAGGGCGGCACGCGCTCCGGGCAGGAGACGCCGACCTTCACGGCCAAGCGCGGGCCCCTGACGATCAGTGTCGTGGAGTCCGGCACGATCAAGGCCCGCGACCAGATCATCATCAAGAACGAGGTGGAAGGCCGGACCTCCATCATCACGCTCGTGAAGGAAGGAACGCGAGTCCGCAAAGGCGATCTGCTGGTCGAACTGGATGCCAGCACCCTCCAGGACGGCAAGATCGATCAAGAGATCAAGGTGCAGAACGCCGAGGCGGCGTACATCAACGCGAAGGAGAATCTGGCCATCGTCACCAGCCAGGCGGTCAGCGACGTCAACCGGGCCGAACTGGCGGTGGAATTCGCCCGCAAGGACCTGAAGAAGTACGAGGAGGGCCAGTACCCCAAGGACGTCAATGAAATGAAGATGAGGATCGCCCTGGCGAACGAGGAGTTGGAGCGCGCGGAGCATACGCTCCAATGGTCGAACCGGCTCTTTCAGGAGAAGTATCTGTCCGAGACGGAGAGAACCGCCGATGAGCTCACGGTCCAACGCAAGAAACTGGAAGTGGACCTCGCCAACTCGAACCTTTCGATGCTGGAGGGTTTCACCCATCCCCGGCAGATTCGGCAGCTCCAGAGCGATGTGCAACAGGCGGTCCTGGCCTTGGACCGCGCGCAGCGCAAGGCCGACGCGGACAAGCGCCAGGCCGACGCCGATCTGAAAGCCAAGGAAGCGGAGTACGCCCGACAAAAGACGAAGCTGGAGAAGATCGCGAACCAAATCGGGAAGACGAAGATCTATGCGCCGAGCGACGGCCTGGTCGTCTACGCCACCAGCGCCAAGGGCGGCCTGGCCAGCATGATGAAGGAGCCGCTGACCGAGGGCCAGCAGGTCTTCGAGCGGCAGGAGCTGATCCACCTGCCCACCGACACCTCCACGATGGCCGAGGTCGGGGTGCACGAGGCGAGCCTGGCCAAGGTGCGGGTGGGCATGCCCGCCATCGTCACGGTCGAGACCCTGCCGGGCAAGCGATTCATGGGAACCGTCGGTCTGATCGCGCCGCTGCCTGATTCCGCCAGTGCGTTTCTCAATCCCGATCTGAAGGTCTTCACCACGCAGGTCCATCTGGAAACAGACGACCCGGCGCTGCGCTCGGGGATGACCTGCAAGGCGGAGATCATCGTGGAGAACTACGACGACGCGGTGTACGTGCCGGTCCAAGCGGTCACGCGCGTGGCGGGGGATACCCTGGTGTACCTGCGGGACGGCAAGTCCATCGTCCCGCGCACGGTCGAGATCGGTCTGGACAACAACCGGATGATCCGGATCGTTAAGGGGCTGACGGAAGGCGAGGCGGTCTTGCTCGACCCGCCGTTGAAGGCCTCCGTGGTCGAGATGGCCTCGACGGGCGCCCGGGAGCCGAACGCAACCGGCGCCAAGCCGGATGCAATCGATCAGCAGGTCCGCACCCGCTTGGCGGCCTCCAAGAAAGCGCCGGGCGGCGTCAAGGCCGAAGGGCCTGGCGACGGGGCAACCGGACATGTAGCCCAGCCGCCCTCGGCTGGGGCAGCGACGTCACAGCCTCAGGCTGCGCCATCGCCGGCGACGCCGGCAGGCATGCCCAAGCTGACTCCCGAGCAACAGAAGCAAATGCAGGAAGCCATGCAGAAGCTCACGCCGGAACAGCAAAAGCAGATGCAGGAAGGCATGCAGAAGGCCAAACGCGTCATGGAGAGCTTGTCCGAGGAAGAGAAGGAGAGACTCAAGAACATGTCCATGCAAGAACGGATGGAGTTCTTCCAGCAGAAGATGGGAGAGATTCAGTGATCGGTGGCGATGGAGCATCGTGAATGATTTGGCATGGTTCAAAAGTCGTTCGGAACATCCGCTCCGGCCTGGAGAACCTCTTGCTCCATAAGCTGCGGTCGTTCTTGACAATGCTGGGCGTCGTCTTCGGCGTCGGGAGCGTGGTCGCCATGCTATCGGTCGGGGAAGGCGCGGGACGCGAGGCCCTGGAGCAGATCCGCAAGCTCGGCAGCAACAACATCCTGATCTCGTCGGTCAAGCCCGTGGAGGAGCAGTCGGCGGGCATGGCCCGCCCTTCGATGGGAATGAGCATCTACGGCTTGACCTACGAGGACCAATTGCGGATGGCGGAGAGCCTCGAACACGTGGAGCGGGTCGCACCCGCGAAACTGCTGTATCAGCAAGGCCGGCTGGGCGAAAGGACGCTGGAGGTCCGCGTGGTCGGGACGTCGCCCGAGTGGTTCCGGTTGGTCAGCCGGGAGATCCTGGTGGGACGGGTCCTCTCGCCCGTCAACCAGGGACGCCCGGCCCCCACGGCGGTGCTGACCGAATTCGGAGCCCGAAAGCTGCTGGCCACGAAACATAGCATCGGAGAATGGGTCCGGATCGGCGGCAAGTGCTTCGAGATCATCGGCATCGTCCGCAGCGAGGGCGGCAAGGCCGGCAACCTCCAGATGCCCGACGAAGAGGTCGATATCTATATCCCGATGTCCATCGCCCGCCAGTACTTCGGGGACGTGACCACGCGGTCCGCCACCGGCTCGCGGGCCTTGGAGCGGGTCGAGCTCCATCAGGCCATTGTCCAGGTCGATCGCCTCGAGAACGTGGAGGCGACCGCCCGCGCGATCCAGCGGATGCTCGGTCAATTCCATAAGAAGAAAGACTATACGGTCAGCGTGCCGCTGGCCCTGCTGCGTCAGGCGGAGGACGCCAAGCGCCGCTCGAGCATCGTCCTGGGCTCGATTGCCGCCATCAGCCTGCTGGTCGGTGGCATCGGCATCATGAACATCATGCTGGCCTCCGTCACCGAGCGGACTCGCGAGATCGGCATCCGCCGGGCCATCGGGGCCAAGCGCCGGCAGATCATCCACCAATTCCTGGTCGAGACCGTCGTGCTCTCGACGACCGGCGGCCTCATCGGCTTGGGCATGGGCGCGCTGGTCCCGCGTCTGATCACGCACTTCTCCGGCATGACCACGATTCTCACGTGGAAAGGGATCTTCCTGCCCCTGCTGATCAGCATGACCGTTGGCATCCTGTTCGGTCTCTACCCCGCTCTCCACGCCGCCCAGGTAGACCCCATCGTGGCTCTGCGCCATGAGTAACGCGCAGGCCCATTGACTCCCGGCCCCGGTGCAGGGCCCTGCCCAATGATGCACGCCCGGAAGGCACCAATTGATCCGGGTGGCACGGCCAGACTTGTTTGACCGTGCTTGGTTAGACGCCGTCTTCGGCCAAAGAAGACACGCTCCAACGAGTTTGGGCGTGCGACCCAGAGAACCGATACCTGACTTGCCGCAAGGTGGTTGTGCCCACGGCCCACAGAGCCGAGCCTTTTTGCTGCGCAGAGGGTCTGTCCATCGGTAGAATGTGGCAGAATCGGATTTTCCCAGTAATGCGTGCCCCACGGGGCCCTCTATAGCTAGTTTCTGTTGCGGAAAGAAATTAACGATAATATGTGTAATGAATATTGACAAAGAGTCTGCTCCTTCTATGATGGGGAGAAGCTATCAACCCGAAAGGAGCAGACATGAGACGCAAGTCGATCCCGGAACAGTACTTCGATTTCAGTGAGAAGTCAACGCTGAAGGTCGTCCTGGAATATCGCCAGAAATACGAGGTCCTCTCCGAGGTGCTGGACGCGAACCCGGACCTCTTGACGCTGGCCCATCGGGACTGGGCCCGGCTGCTTTCGACGTCGCCGGAAGGACGCGCCGGCTACGCCTCGGAGCAACTGCTGCGGGCCTTGCTGGTGATGTTCCTCGAAGGCGACAGCTATCGGGACGTGGTGATCCGGATCGACACCAGTGAGTTTCTGCGGTACTTTGTCCGTCTGGGAGTGAAGGCGACGATGGATTTTACGTTTCTGAGCAAAGCGCTGGGGGCGCTGTCGGCCGAGACGCTGGCCGCGATGAATCAGGTCGTGGCCACCTAGGCCGTCACGACCGGCCAGATCCGCGGCGAGAAAGAACGGCTGGACAGCACGGTCTATGAGACGAACATTCATTACCCCACCGACTCCTCGTTGCTCTGGGACAGCTTCCGGACCTTGGCCCGACACCTGCGGCAGATCCAAAAGGGGTTTCCCGTCTTGGACCTGGATCACCGT
The DNA here is from genome assembly GCA_964354535.1 of uncultured Pirellulales bacterium. Classification (GTDB taxonomy): domain Bacteria; phylum Planctomycetota; class Phycisphaerae; order Sedimentisphaerales; family Anaerobacaceae; genus PLanc-01. The sequence goes on along the minus strand of CAYHAJ010000362.1, from coordinate 50,457 downwards.
TTTCACGACCAGAAGGTCAAGAAACTGGCCACTTTCATTGCCCGCCACGCGTCCAGCAAACGCAAGGCGACGGTACGCCAGGTCAAGCGTCATTACCGTCTGCTGATCGCCCGGGTCCGATGGATCCATGGGGTAGGCCAGACCGTCTTAGCCCACCTCCAGGCGCTCGGCGAGACGGCGGCGGACCTGGCGCATTATCTGCCGTTGGTCACGCAGATCATCACCCAGGCGGAGCAGCGGGTCCTGCAGGGGCTCCAGGTGCCGGCGGACCAAAAGCTCTACAGTCTGTTTGAAGAGCATACGGAACTGCTCCAGCGGGGCAAGGCCCGTAAGCCGATCGAGTTTGGCCACAAGGTGCTGCTGGCCCAGACGGCCGAGAAGTTCATTCATCACTATCAGGTGTTGCCCCAGCGGCGCGAGGATGTGGAGTTGTTGGCACCGGCCCTGGAAGCCCACCAGCAGTTGTTCGGCCATTACCCGGACGTCCTCGCGGCCGACAAGGGGTTCTACGAGAGTAGGGAACAGATCCATTCGCTCCAAGCCACCATCCGGACGGTGGCCATTGCCAAGAAGGGGCGTCGCACGGCCCAAGAGGAGGAACGGGAAACCGCGGAAGCCTTTGTCCTGGGCCAGCGTTTTCGCGCGGGCGTGGAGGGCAGTATCTCCGTGCTAAAACGGGCCTTTAAGCTCGGTTGCTGTCTTTTCAAGGGATTTACGCACTACGCCACCAGCGTGGGGCTGGCGGTACTGTGCCACAACTTGGTCTTGCTGACACGGTTATGAGGTAACGTGGATACCAACAGAACAGTTGTCGCAGGCGACATAGGGGCGGTGTGTCTACAAAAGCCCCCCAAAGCACCCTGTCGGCTTGATGCCACCCAATCAGGGCACAATGCCCCCGGTCCAACAACCGGCGTGACGATGTGCCTCAAAAGAAAACGACCTTTCACAACAGGAACTAGCTACAGAGAGCTCCGAGGTTATAACCGAGCCTGGGCTTCAAGGAGTCGTTTCAAGAAGGCGGTTCAGAGTTGTCCGACAGTCGCTTTGAAGAGCTGGTGAACACCCACGGCCGGCACGTGCTGAACGTTGCTCTGCGGACCGTGCGCGACGCGGAGATGGCGAAAGACGTGTATCAGGAGGTCTTTCTGGCCCTCTGGCGGCGCTGGCCCCAGTACAGCGGCCCGGTGCATTGGGGGCGGTACCTCTATCGGGTGACCGTTCGCAAGGCACTGGAGCTGGCCCGGGGCCGCCGGCCTGCAGCGGTCGATTGGGACGACTGTGAGCCTGCAAGCAACGGCGCCGAGCCGGACGCGAGCCTGCGGCTGGAGGACTTACAGCGGAAGCTGACGGAGTCTCTGGCCGGGCTGCCGAAGCATCAAGCGGACGTATTCGTCCTGTCGCGGATCGAAGGTCTGGACCATGCGGCGATCGCCGAGATTCTCGGCTGCACCCAGAACAACGTGCGTGTGTCTTTGCACCGGGCCGTGAAGCAGTTGGCCGGCGCAATGAGTGAGTATTTGGAGTAGGCGGCGGTGGGATATGGCCAATCATGAGCACCTGAAAGATCAACTCGTAAGCCTCGCGCTCGGGGAACTCCCCGGGGCCGAGACGGCCGAGGTTCGTGCACACGCCACAGCATGCGACGAGTGTCGCACCGAGTTGCGGCGTTTGGAGCGGCTCCTGGAAGTCGCCGGTCAACGAAAAGACGTATCCGCACCGGAGTCGCTGTACGAGTCGGCCCGGGAGGGCCTGCGCGCCGCCGCTCGTGGCGAAACAGAACCGAAAACAATCGCTCGACCGGCGCTCCGGCGAGCCTGGGCATGGAGAAGAATTATGACAAGCTCAATCGCAAAGATGACCGTGGCGGCCGGGGTCGTGGTCGCCATCGGATTGTTTGGTCTGTCGAGGTTCCCGACAAGTGACACCAATCGTTCCCGGGCCTACGACCTCTTGTCGAAGGCCTGTGCGGCCGAGGAGACCCTGTTCGGCGGGACCAAGATCGTTCACGTTCAAAATGAGATCGTCGTCCAAGCTCTGGGCGCCGGGGCGTCTTCCTCGGAGCCGAATGAAATGTGGTTCCCGATGAGCTCGTTGCAGCCCGACGGACAGTTGCGGGCTCATCAACTCAAACTCCCCGCCGCGCGGGAATCCTACGTGGTGACGGATCACTCGTGGTACGACCCGCTGACGGGGTGCTTCGCCCGGGTCCTGAAAACGGGCGCGGCGGTCGTCTTCGGAAATGCCTACGATGGGCGCTTCATCTACGATGCGACCGTGGGGCCCGGCCCCGCCGTGCAGATCACCAGCCAGGCCATTGCCGGCGGCTTCAAACCGCCGCAGAGTCCGGCCGAGTATCTGGGAATTGCCCCGGGTCTCAAATCGGCTCTGGATCAGAATCACTCGATGGTGCAGAGCGTGGAACCCGGCACCCTCGCGGACGGCACGTCCGTCCACAGCTTCAAACTCGGGCTGCCCGGCCCGGACGGGCAGCCGAGTCATGGCTGGTGGCTGTTCCAGGTGCGCGACGACGATACCACGATTGCGGAAATCGAGGTCGTCCTGCTGGGACGGCCGCGACTGCTCATCCGACGCGTCCTGAAGGAGTCGGTGGACGCGCCGGGCGTCTCCTGGAACCTGGGCGAAGTTGCCGGCACCGGCATCCAGACGACCCAGTCGGTTTCCCTCACACCCGACGCGGTGCTTCCCGGCGTCTCGGTCCGGCACATGGTCGAGCAGGCGCAGTTCGAGACGTACGTCTTTTCGACCCAGCCGGCGTGGACCGGCGCCATCCAGATCACGGATGTAATCGATCCGGCCAGCGCCGGCGGACGGATGTTCATCCTGACCGCCCGCGCCGAAGACCACCGGCATCTGGTCCTCGTCCAATCACCCACGTACAACGCCCTGCTCGGCGGATTCGTGAAACAGGGCACCGTCGTGTACACCTCCCCGAACGGCTTCAAGGTCTGGGGCGGTGGGCCGCAGAAGTGGTATTCGCAGATCCTGCTGCAAAGCGCCCGCGCCTTCATCCAGGACCCGCCCGCCGAGGATCGCATCGGCTACGTCCTCGAATCCCCCGCGGGGACCTTCCCGGCCCTGGCCATCAACGGCCCGGTCACCGACGAGGAACTCCACACGCTGGTCGATAGTCTCATCCCCACCAAGGAATACCTCAAGAGTCAACCGCCCCAGAGACAAGAGTAATGACCATGCTGGTGCTTCCAGGAGATATCCAATGAACAAGCTGACACTGGTATTCATAAGTTCTGCGCTGGGAGTGGTCGCGGGGACCGTCGGTTGCCAACGGCAGGCTGTGTCTACAGGAACCGGCGTCTCCAACGGCGTCGAGCGCATGGCCTCGCTTGCCAAGTTCGAGACCTATGTGTTCTCATCCCGGCCCTCGTGGACCGGGGCTGTGGACATCACGGACCACCTCGATCCCGCCAGTCTGGGCAAGCGGATGTTCCTGATGACTGCCCGCGCCGAGGACGGCCGGCATCTGGTCCTGGTCCAGTCACCCACCTACAATCGAATGCTGGGCAAGAAGGTCAAGCAAGGTACGGTCGTCTACACTTCGCCCAATGGTTTCAAAGTCTGGGGCGGCGGGCCGCAGAAATGGTATTCGAAGATCCTGCTGCAAAGCGCCCGCGCCGACATCAAGGACCCGCCTTCCGAGGACCGCACAGGCTACATCCTGGAATCGCCCGCGGGGACCTTCCCGGCCTTGGCGATCAGCGGCCCGGTCACGAACGAGGAACTCCACAAGCTGGTCGATAGCCTCATCCCTGCCAAGGACTATCTGAACGCCCAGGCGAGCACTGAAAGAGGCCTATAACAAGAGTTGTTCCGGCCTTCACGGGAAATGAAGTATGAAGACACCGCATCAGTTCATCGTAGGTACAGTCTATGTTGCCCTCTTCCTGCTCGCCTTCGGGGCTTCCCTACGGCAAGAGCGAGCCGACAGCGTGGTCCACAGCCTTCTGTGGGGTTCGGTCTCCGTTTACGTTCTGCTGTGGTTTCTGGTGTGGTTTCTGCGCGGGATCTACCGGAGGCTGGCCGCGCTGGCAGAGACGGAGGCCGCCGGCAGCGCCCAATGGAGACGACAAGACCGATTGATCACGATCGTAGCGGTCGTCGTATTCGTGTTCAACAGCTTCTTCCTCTACCGGTACTCCACATTGGCGGATCCGCTGTCGGCAGCCCATCATGCGACCGTCAGCTTCTGGGCGACGGTGTTCTTTCTCTTCTGGTATCCCTTTGGCACGGCCTCCCTGGCCGCCCGAGCATGGCACAAGCACACGAACGGAAAGGAGATTTCATGAGTACAGAAAAAGCAAACAGTGGTCGTTTCCTCGGAGCCCTGGGGTTCCTCGGCTTCTTGGGTTTCCTGGCGTTCACCGGGACAGGGCGCAATGAGCTGACGCAGCTCGCCTGGCTGTCCCTCCCTGCCCTGGTGTCGCTCGGGGTATTCATTCCCTTCGACAAGACGCGCGTGAAAGTGCCGGTGAATCCTCAGAGGAAAGGATATCTCGGGGCGCTGGGGTTTCTTGGCTGCCTCGGTTTCCTCGGCAGTCCCAATCCGGATATGGCCATGCTAGCGCTGATGGCGGCGCTCGCGGGGCTGAGCACGCAGCCGGACGGGGCCCCCCACAAGCCAACGCCCGCGCGAGGAGACCCGTCGAGTAGCACCCTGTGAGACCAGAAATCATCTTGTCATGATCCTACCCAGGCCGGGCGGCCCAGGCCGGCCTTTCTGCTGCGCTGATTTGCCGAGACGTTGTAGCCGCACTCCGCAAACTCCATGACGATGGAGAGAAGATCGCTCCGTCGCTGCGCTCCTCCTAAGAAACAGGCAGGCCGGGTGGCATCGCCAAGGGCTTTGCCCTTGACGATGGCTCCACCGCACACGAGAAAACCATCGTCAAGGCCGGAGGCCTTGGCGATGCCACCCAGAACAGGACCTCTCGGTTTCTTTCGGACATCAGCCGCCCGCGGCGTAGCGACTCGCAATAACATGCACGGGCACAGCCTGTCATTGCGAGCACAGCGAAGCAATCTATTCGCCACGGCCGTGAAAAAACGTGGACGCTGCTTATACGGGAGCGGTAGGCTGTGGTGTACTACATAGGAATAGAGAGCTCTCTTGGGTGCACCTGGATGCTGGAAGAACGGTACCTGATCTGGCGTTTCAAGCACGGCAGCGCCGAGGCGTTCGAGCGGATCTACGAGAAGCACAAGAACGATCTGCTCAAGCTGGCGGTGGTGTTGCTCGGGGACGTGCACGCCGCCGAGGACGTTGTGCACGACGTCTTCGTCCATGTGGCCCGGACGCGGACCCGTCTCCGGGTCACGGGCAATCTCAAAGCCCTGCTCGCCACGGCCGTAGTGAACCGGGCCCGGAACTGCCGTCGGGATGAGTACCGGTGCCGGCGTTCCCTGGCGCAGCAGAACGAGGGCGGCGCGTCCGACTCGTTCGAGCCGGCGCAGTGGGCAATCCTGAGCGAGCAGTTGCAGTTGCTCAGTGCGGCGATGGCCCAGTTGCCCGACGAGCAGCGGGAGGCGGTCGCGCTGCACCTGGGCTCTCGGATGAGCTTCCCCGAGATCGCCAGAATCCAGAACGCCTCGGTCAATACCGTGCAAGGCCGATGTCGGTACGGATTGCAGAAGCTGCGGTCCCTACTGAACTCGGAGGTGACACCATGAAGTCCGTAGGAGACGTGAAGAAATTCTACCGGGAGGCGGCGCTTCACACAAATCCGGCCCGGGACCAGACCGTTCTGGCCGAGGCCCTCCAGGCCGGCGGACTGGCACGCGGGCGACCCGCAACTCGTGTGGAGCCAAGCATTTGGAGAACAATTATGAGAAGCCAAACCACCAAGCTGGTCACTGCGGCGGTGATCGTCGCGGCGATCCTCATCAGCATATCGCACTTTAATGAAACTGTCGTAAAGGCCGTCGAATTCGAGGAAATCACTCAGGCCCTGCAACACGTCCCCTGGATGCACATGACCAAATCCGGGTTCGAGCGCGGTGCCAACGTGACCGCGGACGAATGGATCGGTTTCGAGCGGAAGATCCATGCCGGCAAGGCGGCCAACGGCTATGCGATGTTCGGCAGTGAGATCGACCACAGGAATTTCGAGTATGACCCCAATAGCCACACCATCACCATTTCTTACGTGGAAGTCTTTCCTGTTGACGTGAGCTCTCCGGATATGCTCCTGACCAGCATGCGCAAGATGCTGGAACAGCAAGGGGCTCAGACGGTCGTTAAAATGGGAACCTACCAGGGCCGGAAAATCCAGATTCAGGAGATCACGCTAACCAACGCGGGAGGACGCGGGGAATTGCACGCGGTGACCCTCTACGTGGATCCCGACTCCAAGCTGCTGTACAGCGCGGAAGTAAAGGGCATCGATACCGTAGGCCAGACGGTCATGGCTGGGACTATCACCTTCGATTATCCGCCTTCCGGCCCCCAGAGCATCTACGACCTGGGTGTGCCGCGCGACGCGTGGATCGTGGACAAGACACCGGCGCCCGACTTCAGCGCGGTCTCGGAAGAATACCGTCGCCGCAAGGCCGAAGCCGCCCAAGAATACCTCGCCGTGATTGTGCATCAGGAGAAATCCCCCTCGGAGGTGGTACGCATGCTGGACGTGGAGTACAAGTCGGAACGCAAAGTGCGGCACGAGCGCTACTTCCTCTCCCCCCGCGGGGAAGTGATTCCCGAGTTGGGACCCGGGTATCGAGGACAGCTCGCCGACAGCCTCGAACCCTTGCTGGCCTGGGCACGCCACCGCTACGAAGATCCGGACACCCTGCTCTCCGTTCACTTATATGATGGGCAATACTATCATTCGATCAGTCGAGATGATGACAGCGGCTGGGGTGAACGGAACAAGGCGTATTCGCCCACGGGTGACGTCGAATTGTCGCAGACGGTGATCTATCAGGCTTGGCCCACGATCCCATCCACGGCGCGGATCGTCCAAGACGACTATGCACGCCAAAATGGTTTGATCTGCATCGAGAACCTGACGCAGGGACGAGTGCTCCCCCAGGGAATGGTCGGGCACCCGGGCAGGTTCCTCTATTATCTTGACCCGGCTCGGGATTATCTGTGCCGCCGCCAGGTAATGGAATGGCGTCCGGACGCCGATTGGCAGTTGGACAAGACCTGGCTCAAGAATATCGATCCGAAGAAGGTGGCAGGTGGCTCGATGGTCGTGTGGGAGATCGCCGAGGTCTTCCAGGCTCCGAACGGCCATTGGTACCCCAGAGTCATCGTCCAGAAACAGACCGAGACCCGAGAGGACTACCGCAGCGCCCCCCTGAAGGTCTATGATGTCGAAACCATCTACCTGGACCTGTCCCCGACGTTTCCGGAGGGGATATTCGATCCCAAGAGGCTGCCAGGGCGGTAACCGCACTGATCAACCCATCTTTGCAGGCCGGGACGGCGGAGCCCGGCCTTTTCTTTGCGCCAGGAGAAGATGTGCACGGCACACCCTACGGGACGAGGGAGTTGAGGTAGTCCTCCAGGTTGGTGTAGGCGTCGTGGTTGCGGTCCTGGGGACCGTCGGCGGGGTCGCTCGGATTCAGGCCGTGAGCGGTCTCCCACGCGTCCGGCAGGCCATCGTCGTCGCTGTCCTTGGGGGCGGGCAGGGTTCTGAGCGTCGGCCAGCCGCCGACCTGGTCCTGCGAGTTGAGGAGGCGGCCTTTGTGCATGCGGACATCGTCGATGACTCGCTCGTCCACCGTATCCCGCCGGAGCGAGGCACCGGCACGAGCGAGCACCAGTTCGCAGGCCTCGTGGGCCGGTTGTGTGACGGGAGTATTGGCCCCGAGGTCTGGCGGAGCGGCTTTCCAGTCGACCAATTTGCCGGCGTACTTGTAGCTCGAATTCGGGCCCAGCCAGCGCTGGAAGTCCAGAGCGGCGTAGTTGTCCCTCGTCCAGTCGTCGCGGCCATCGAAGATGTTGCCGGCCATGAAACCGCGGGCCGCGTGGGGCAGGCTGCCTTTCATCGCGATGGGCAGACGTTGGGGATCGGTCTCCGGGCCGGGACGCCAATAGTTGTTCACGGCGTTGACGAAGTGGTCGCAGAAGTTGGCGGTGGCATTCCAGTTGTAGATGACGTTGTTACGGAAATCGACAATGGTTAGCGGGTCCCCTTCTTGGGCGCTGCCGAGCGTGGGGTGGCGGTCCCGGCAGGTGGTGAAGAGGTTGTGGTGCAGGGTGAGCGGACCGCTGAGGTCGCGATAGGAGGCGCACATCGCATGCGGCCCTTTCTCGTGGATGCTGTCGTTGAGAGCCTCGCTGAGAATGCACCGCTGGACCGTCACGTTCTTGCCCCGGCGCAGATCATGCGTGCCGTCAATGGCCCAACTGAGCGAGACATGGTCCAGGATCACGTCCGCGATGTCGTCGGTCGTTAAAGTGTCGTAGCCGCCGGGTTTCTTATTCTTGTCGCCGAGCCGCAGGCGAATGTAGCGGATAATGACGTCGTGGCAATTCCTCAGGCTGACCGTCTGGTCCCGCAGGGTGATCCCATCGCCGGGGGCCGTCTGGCCAGCGATAGTCAGATTCGATTGCGTGATCCGCAGTTCCGACTTCAACTGGATCGTGCCGGAGAGATCGAAGACGATCGTGCGTGGGCCTTTGGCGGTCTTGAGGCCTTGCCGTAATGATCCCAGTCCATCGTCGTTGAGATTCGTCACATGGTAAACATCGCCGCCCCGGCCACCCACGGCGAATCGCCCAAACCCCTCGGCTCCAGGAAACGCCAAGGGCCGTTGCGTGCTTTGCGCGCCGATCGTGGAACCTGCCGCCATTGACAAACTCAGCATGATGACGATTCGTGTTGTGACAGAGTTGACCATACGTATCTCCTGTATCGAAATCCTGGTCCATCTTATCACAAGGGAGAGTGTTAGGACAACGTTCTCGGCAGGTCTTGACCTTCAGGCATCCAAGGTGTCTTGGACGTATTGGGGTTCAATGCTCCGCTCTGCGCTGGGGGCGCCAAGTGCCAGCATAAGGTCCGATGACGGCAGTACATCGGTACCGGAACCGAAGGACCTGAGCGAGGCGGAACGGATCGATAATCCTCTTCATCAGAAGAAGCTGACCTCGGCCTCATGCGTGGTCTCTTCCGTCACGTGGACCGTCACTTTCCGCCGTCTCGGAACCGGAAGGCTGCCTCGCAACACGACCAGTACTGTCGTCCGCTCGGCATTCCTGAGCAGCGCGACTTCAACTCCGGCACCAGGCTCGAAGTTCTGGGCAGCAGCCTGCAGTTCCGTGAAAGTTCCAACTCTCGTGCCGGCTATCGCAAGGAGCACATCGCCTTGCTGATACAACGTGTCCGTGGGGCGATTGATGATCAGCCCGTTACCAGACTGGGCCAGCGATTGGATTTGCAGCATCTCATGGATCAGATACTTCAACTCCGGTACACCCTCCACGACTTCTTTGTTCAAGCGAAGGCCGATGGTCCCCAGATACTGTTCCAGAGGAAGCTCGGAAGCCCGTACCAGGTTCTCGCGAAAGAACGCGGATTGATCTGTAGCCGTGATCTCCCCCACCGCTTCTATCACGTCGTTCTCTGTGAACTTGCGGTCCTGGGCCCCGAACTTCCGGTACAGGAGCTGCATGACGTCATCGAGCCGCTTGTCTCCGGTGGTCATCTGTCGGATCTTCGTGTCCAGCATCAAAGCCAGCAAGAACCCGCCGTTGTAAACCAGCGGGGTGTTATGCGAGGAAGAGCTTCCGGCGTCGAGAATCGAGGTGGTTCCCAGGTTCTCGTAGTAAGACAGGCAGGCGTTCTCGATTCGGTGGATCAGATCCTCTTTTCGGACCGCCTGCTGTCGATAGGCAATGAGGTAGGCATAGTACTCCGTGAAACCTTCGGTGAACCAGTCCTGCTGAGTCTGGGGTTTCATCGCCTGCCCACTCCACAGATGCACCAACTCATGGGCCAGAAAAGGCACCCACTGGCGGCGGTTGTCCACCGTCGGCATCTCCGGCAACAGGAGGCTTACGCTATGGCCGAAGACGCCGCCGTCAAAGCGGTCCTTCTTGGGGTGGGCGGACACGACCACCAGAGACCGCGTCGCCGGAGACCCTCCGAAGACACCGTCACAGGCCGTCAGAAGGTTCGTCAGGGTGCCCTCGAGCAGCGGCAGCGACCGCTGCAGGGAACGATCGACGGCAAGAATGGCGTCCACGGATCTGACCTGCACTCTGGCTTTCGCGTGATCCCCGATAAGAACAAAGGACTCGGTCAGTGCGACTTCGTCTTTGGCCACGAACGTACCAGGATCGGCGGGAAGAGACGCCCAGGGAGCAGAAAGTCGGCACCCGGCCGGAAGATCGAAATGGATGGTGATCTCCTTCATCGGCGAGACGAAGAAGAGGGACCTCCCGGTCCAGAACGCCCCCCTGTCGGTCAGATGTGGCGACTCATCCTCGCCGTAGGGCAACTCATGTTTATCATGCATGAGCGTGACTTCATACGCAAACGTGATGGGTGTATGCGTATCCAGCCGGATCTCATCGTCCGCTTCCTGGATCGTCGCGTGCTCATCCTGTGACGACAGAATTCGGAGGTCTCTCACAAAGAAGCGGTAGCCGCCCGGTACTGAGGGGGCTCCATTATTGTTCATGTGCAGCCGCACAGGGCGATCGGTGTTGATGGTGCAACGGACCTGAATGGCGCTCCAGATGTCTTCCCGCACGGTGACCACGTACTTGATGGGCCCGACCGGGAGTTCCGAGGATGGGTCTGTTCGGCGCTGGGCGCTCGCTCCTGGGTCTTCATACGGTCGCGTGAACGATCCGAGCAGCCGACTCTCCCGAACCACCTGGTTGAGTTGGCTCCATTTCGGGGCGGCAAGCAGGAGGATCTGCAGGTCTCTCCGGACCGCCTCGCATTCGACGGGCCGGCCTTGCGCGAGAGCTTTCTCGAGGTCCGACCAGGGCTGAGGCAGCACATCCGCATATCTCTGCGGAATACGACCCGTGCTGTCGAGAGAGAACAACAGGATGACGACATCTCCGGGTTTGGCCTGGAGTGTGCCCCCGAAAACGGTGTCGTAGACACTTTCATCGTGGGGGCGGCCGGTGATGCCTGCGGCACAGGGTTTGATGATCTCCACGATCTCTTTGAAAAGGGAAGAGGAGGCCCCCTTGGGGGCCAGAATGTAGAAACCGTGACGTCCGGACGGTCTCGCTGCCGCTCTGGTATCTGCGTTCGTCGCCGGACTGACGCTGCCTTCGGCCACGAACGGACTCTCGGCGGCAAGATACCCCTCCGGCACGACTTTGAACTTGTACCCACCGACATCGCTGAAATAAATGCGGTCCCGACCCTTCCGGAAGTCAAGGGACATGGAACCACCATCCGTATAACGGGCCAGCAAGCGCCGGGCGACGTCGCGGTGCTTCTCGTCCTTCAACAGACTACACACGCGTTCGAGCGTTTCCACCTTGCGGTTCGAATCGAGGCCGAGTGACTTGAGTTCCTCGTCGACGCGGTAGACCCTGTCATAGTAGATCAGTTCCAGATTGTCTTGGTAGTAGGCGGTCAAGCCCTCCGGATCGGCGTGGTACTTCTCCCAGAGGCTTTCTGGAAACCAACGCAGGAAGAACTGCTTCTTGTCCTTGGACACGGAGGTAATGCTCGACGCCACGGAGGGGATCGCGCCCCGGTCGACGGCCCGCCGGCGGACGAGGGGAGCTTTGCCGTCAAAACGATGGATATAGTGGATGCAATTGAGGAAGAGGCGGCGGCCCGCTTCCGTCATCTGCGCAGGCGGATCGCCATAGCCCCATTGCAGGAAGTTGCCCTGCCGGCCGATGCCGATGGCGCCGTACTCCTTGGCATTGTTGAACCCGGCGGCAATCCCCTCGGTGTCGGGTGAGTCCCGGAAGCCGGATAAGCGAATGACGGCGTTGCCAAGCGGTGAGTTCTGTACCCGCCAGACCTTGATTTGGTGGGGCACCGGGCCGGGGCCGGGATAAGTTTCCCGATAGACCGGCGGCGTGTTGCGGAACTCGAATGGCGGCCGGACCGCCAGCGGGGCACGATAGACCTCATGGTCGAGCGACTCAGCATGAGCCGCATTGTCCATGCAGTTTCAGGTGTAGCTCGTCTTGAGCCGCCATTGGGAACACATCCATGTGCCAGGGACACCGAGGGTGATCAGGGGGCGGGAGAAACTCTCCGGGAGGACGGGCTTGGGACCCTGGAAATCGTTGACATCGTTGACGTCCCAGTCCCAGTCCAGAAGCGTCACGTCGAAACCCTGCGTGTCCGACTCTCTGAAGGTCTGCAGATCGCCCGTCCGCACCACGTCAAAATACTCCGTCAGGAAGCGGACAAAGTCCTTTTCGCGGGCCGAGTCCGGCCGCCCCGCATAGAGGATCTTCAGGTTGTGATTCCACGGCGGATTGGCACCTGCGAGTTGAGCCGGCTGTCTCTCCGCGGAGTGGCAGGGCAGGGAAAACAAGGGGAGAAACAAACAGATGGCCCCTGCGGTACGTATCACGGCGCTTCTGCAACACACAACCTCGGTCATCTTGATTCCTCCAACAACTGTCTGTATGATAATGCACGCTTAGCGGAGACGTTGGTATAAATCCCATACCCTGCGCGATTTCATGCAGGACCTTTCCCAACGCTCCGGATCAGTGGCATCATGTCACGGCTCTGTGCCCCCAGCACCAGCGGGATACCGATTTCACGCGTGCGTCGCCCCAATGTCCGTACGGCTGGAACATCCAGGCATATTACGATGAGCCTGCGGGCTATCTGGGCGTCCCCTGCTCCGTATTGACCATTGTCCGGATGGCTTCAGGAAGATCAAACTGCTGCTTGTCCATAACGACGTTGTGCTTGATGCTCTCGATCAGAGTAACCGTTTCCACGTTCTTGACCTTTTGCACCGTTCGATGGGCATACAGAACGCCGTCGACCGGCCGGTAATCGGTCATGATCGTCTCCACGTCCTGGGGCCCCATTGCATCAAGAATCGTATAACATGCTTTCATCGCCAGCCCCGTTTCCTTCGAGTAGTACACCGTGATCGGCATTGCCCCTTTAACGCTTTGCACGACCTTATAGCATGGCTGCCCTTCTATCCGTTCTACCCCAAGACATTGGATATTGTCGCACGTTTCCCGATATCGTGTTTCATCGAAGGCATACTGTGATAATAACAAGGCCTTTTCCTGGCCCTTGATGATCCTGGGACCGGTCATCGGATTCAACTCCCAGACCACCTCGCCATCTGTGCCTTGCCTGATCGTCATCTGCCCAGCGATATCCATTTGGGCATAATACCGATTCGGCCTGGCTTGATAGACCGCCAAGAAGCCCTTGAGACCAACCGGCCGGATTTCCACGGTGCCGCGCACCTGGCGGTTATGAATTCCGGCCAAGACCTCGCGTCCACCGATTTGTTGAAGATACCGTTCGAGAATTTCCTGGCCGGATGGCAAGGGTTCGGTCGGTGTGAGGTCTCCATGAGCCGCCAGAAGGTTCTTAGAAGATCGGTCCCGGTCCTGAGGAGATGCAGGAGAGGACAGCGGACGTGGGCCGATCTGGAACTCCAATCGGCACCAGGGTTGCCTCTCGTCTTTGCTGAGCCAGTATTCTTTTCGTGGTGGTTGTGGTTGCGCCTCGTCCGGCAGGGCTTGGATAAACTCCTCGATGCGCTGATAATCCTCCGTGCGCATGAGCCGTGCCCGGCGCAGGACAGTCTGTTTGAAGGCCTCATCATAGTACCCCGGAATAGAGGAGGCCACCATGTGTTGGCCCAACGGCCGGTGGAAGACCATGCCCGTGAAGACATCCGCGTACTTGAGGTTGCCGGAGAGAGTAAAGTACGTGTGCAAATCGAAAAGGTCTCTGCCAAAGGGGGAGCCTTTGAAATCAAAGCCCAAGGGGACGTTCCCCAACTTCCAAAAAGCCGCATCCCACAGGCCGTTATGGATGGGACGGTTGTAGGTTCCTTGATACTCGCCTGACAGGCCGCTGAAATCCAACGCGGTCATATGCAACATCACATTGGCCGTCTTTTGGGGGAAGGCCTGAAAGAGGAAATCCCCGGTGTTATTGCCCCCGGTTTTGAAGGCATGCCGGGTGTTCATGATGACCAGGGCCTTCTCTCTTGCCGAGTTCGACTGCAGGATCTTTTGAAATTGGGTAATGATGTGGCTGGCCATAATCCGATCACGCTGGGGAATCTCCGTGCTCCAATAGCGCGCGTAATCCTGCGGGGTCTTTCCCTCCCATTGCCAGGGGACATCGCTGAAATGCAGGGCGATCCTGCGGTCGGCAGGCAAGGTGCTGTTCAGGTGATAGAGCTTCTTGAGGTACTCGAAGATGTTGTTGTTGTGCCATCCGTACGGCCACAGGGGAAAATTGCGGAGCAGTTCGATACACTTGCGATTCAGATCTGCCTCTTTCAGGTTGGGGGCGCTCAGGACCTGCTCCAAAGCCGTTTGTTGGCTAACGGAGCCATATTCGGTGAAGACGTGTCCGACCTTCGCAAGGAATTCCGGGTGGCTGGTCAATTCATAGATGAACTCCCATTGAGTGATTTCGGAGTGCGTTCGCTCGGCCAGAATGACCAGATCATAGGTGCGGAAGAGCCGCAGCAGGTATTGGGTGGGCGGCTGGGCATGATCCTGCAAGTAAGACCCATAGGGTTGCAGCTCTTGCGGCTGGTAGAAGACGACTTTGGTGCCCTCGGTGTCTGGCCGGTTCGGTATTCCGCCAGCGGGGGGAGTCTGCGCCATGCAGGGGCAGAGAAACACCATGGTGCCCCACCCCACCCAGCGCGCTATCGCCGGCCCCAGGTCGAACCTCTTGGCGCTGCGGAAGCCTGTCGTCCTGTGGTTTACCGAAAACATGGATCTGCACTCCTCGCACTCACATCGTAGCTGAGTGCTTTCTCGTCGTGACCATGATGTTTCAGCTTCACCATGGGCTCCAGTCTACGGTCTCCAGCCCGATTTGGTAATTCTCCAGACCCGGGTCCCTTCCCGATTGACCGGACTCGTAGGTGGTGCCATTGAGCCCAATCCTGACCCTCTCATCATAGAAGCTGTCGGGTAGCGCCTCCGATTTCTCCCGCACGACGGTGGAATAGGGACTGAATCCCGGCGCGGCGGTGTTTCCGGCAACGTGGATTTCATACCGTTGGAGAACAGCATCGTCCACCGCCACACGGAAGAAGGGCTTCAACTGAGACAGGTCGGTCGGCAAGTCGCCGTTGTGGGCCTCCGTGTACTTCCGCAGAGACAGGGTCAGCAGACGGCCGAACCTGAGCTTGGCCGCCGTGCGCAGCAGGCTCAGGGCTTTACGCACATCTTCGTCTGATTCCGTCGTCGCCAGCTTGGCGGCTTCCCGCCAATCCTTGTCGTCGGCAAACTGCAGCTCGGGGATGCGTCGCTCGGGTTTTTGCTCCAAGCTCAATTTCAGCAGCGCTACCCGGGCGGCGGCCAAGGTGACTACCGGGGATACGGGTGGATTCGTTGCGGATGCGGGGCGGGAGGGAGGCGGCGTGCGCGGGGTTCCCGGGCCCTGCCGCATAGCGGGCAGCCGCGCCAGCACGAATTCACGATGCATCCGGCGCGTCCCCAGCGGCTTTGGACCCAGCGACATCTGCAAGGTGGCATAACCGGGAGCAGCAACGCGCACCTGTTTGTCCGGTGTGTACCATCCCACGTGCAACGCGAACCAGCCCACCTGTGAAACACGCGTCCGTTCAACAGAGGATTCCGGGCTACCAGGCTGTCGAGAAACCGTCAGTTCCCATAGCCATTTCGACAACCACGCACGAAGGGGGTGATTCGGCGAGACGGGCTGATAGGAGACGGTCAGTTCCGCGTTGGGAATGGGCTGGCTGTTAACTGCGTTGCGCACCTGGCCGTAAAGATAGATGTTGGTGGGCAGGAACAGGATTCCGCAAACCAGCAGCGCGACCAGGATGCCCGCGACCGTGACCAGGACCAGGGTGCGCCGCCCCCGAGTGGCCCACCAGCAGAAGGCGTACAGCGCGGCCACCAGCAGGGCGAGGTGAAACATGCTCCACGCCAGCGTGCCGTTTGAACTGTGCCACAGCACCCAACCCGCGGCGATCAGGACCGCGGCGGCGCCTTCGAACTTCCAGCCCAGGATGAAGCCCAGGACCATCAAAGCGAGCGCGAGGTAATTCAGGAGCGTGCCCCCGGATTGGAGGGCCAGCGGCGGCAGTCCCGTCCCGAACAGGAAGAGCCCGAAGATCACCGCCACGAAAAGCAGCAGCGACATCCCCAGGAGCCGGGCGGACCAGCGCGCCACTTCCACCCAATCCCACCGGCCGAACGGAAAGTGCAAAAGCGGCGCGGTGCCGGCGGGGCCCTCGGCTCCTGGCAGGGGCCTGGTCGCAATGGTCTCGACCTCGGTCTTCATCTGGCTGACGTGCTGGTAACGGCGCGCGCGGTCCTTCTCCAAGGCGCGCAGCACGACTTCATCCAACCGCACGTCGATCTGCACTTTGCACGAAGGCGATGTCATAGGTTGGCCCGGTAGCTCGCCCGTCAGCATCTGGTAAAACACCACACCGAGCGAATAGATGTCGGCGCGATGGTCCACGTCCGCCGGGTGCGCGACTTGTTCCGGTGCCATGTATTGCGGCGTGCCCATGACTTTCCCCGCCTCCGTCAGGATAACGGAACAGGGGGTTGTGCCGGCGGCGGCAGACGGCTCCGTCCCGGCTCCCACCAGCTTGGCCAACCCGAAGTCGGCCACCTTCACGCGACCCTGGCGATCGAGCAGGATATTCTCAGGCTTGATGTCCCGGTGCACAATCCCCCGGTCGTGGGCGTATTGCAGGGCCTCGCAGATCTGCGGCACGATGGCCAAAGCCTCGCGCGGCGACAAACGGCCGGCGTCCAGCAACTGCCGCAGGCTCACGCCATCCACAAACTCCATCAGAAAGTAGAACTGTCCGTCGGCCTGGCCGAATTCGTACAGCGTGACGACGCCGGGATGATTGAGCTTGGCCATCGCCCTGGCCTCACGGGCGAAGCGTTCCGCGAAGGCGGGGTCGTTGCCGATGCCCGGCGAGAGGATCTTGAGCGCGACCACGCGGTCGAGCGCCTTCTGCCGGGCTCGGTAAACCGCGCCCATGCCGCCCTGGCCGAGGGAACCCAGGATTTCCAGTTGAGGAAACCGCTTGGCCAGTTCGTCGGGCGTCGGCGCCACAAAGGGGACCTGCCGGCTTTCGGCCTGGCTCACGCTGTCCGGCCCGATATTTAGGCCGGTGCCGAGCCCGGCCCGGAGCAGACACTCCGGGCACAGACCCTGCGGCGCGTCCGCGGCCAACGGTTTTCTACAAACGGAACAGATTCGTGTCGTATTCATAGTAGCTCCTTCACCCCTTACATAAGGATTGCGGGGCGAAGGTTACAGGGGCGGCGAAAAAGAACGTTAGCGCCGGGCCAGCACGCGCGAGAGGTGTCGCAGTTCTTCGTCCACCTCCGCCGGGGATGCCACCGTATGGGCGATCTCCTCTCTTAGGCGACCCCGATACCGCTCGCGCAGGCGGCACACGGCTACTTTGACGGCCCCTTCGGTCATCTCCAATTCCGCCGCGATAGCCGCGTAGGGCTGTAACTCGCGACTGCCGATGAGGCATGGCTTGAGCGTATCGAACAGCGCCGCCTTGCCATCATGTACATATTCTTCACGCAGATCACCGAGCACCGATTCCAGCAACGCCAGCGCCCAGCGCTTCTCGAATACCTGCTCCGCCGTAGACAGGTCCACCGGCTCCTGGGTGTAACGGGTTTCGGCCGCGTCCAGCGGGAGCGGAACCCGTTGCGCCCGGCCGCCCCGCTTGACCGTCTTGACTTTGTCCCATTCGTTCGCCAGAAACCGCTTCAGGGCCATCAGCAGGAAAGAACGGAACCGTCCCTGGTGGCGGTCGGCACGCGCGATCCAGTGGTGCTCGAGCAATTGCGAGAAGAACTCCTGCGTCAAATCCTGGGCGTCGGGTGGGGAATGCCCGCGTCGGCGCACGTACGCGTACAGGGGATACCAGTACGCGCGACACAGCATTTCCAGGGCCGTGGCGGCCTGGGGTGAACCTGGGTCGCCCGCCGAGAGTACGATCGTCCACCGCGTCGTGGCGAACGAGGCGTTTGAAGGCTTCGTGGCGTCTCTCCCGTCGAGGCTCATATCCGCTTTCACACGCATGGAACGAGCAGCCATTGGCCGCCGGATCTTTCATGACAGGACCTGCGTGAACCTGCCGCATGTACTTGATTCTACTATCCCGGCAGCGCGAATGCCATAGAAACCCAGGGTGGTCGTGACGTCACGGGGGTGAACGCGCCGAAAGTGCCCGCGGGGTGGCATCGCCAAGACCGGCCGCCGGCCTTGACGATGGTCTTCTGTGGCGAGGGCATCTTGCCCTTGTTCTTCACTGGCCAGCAGGATGCAAAGGCGGGACGCCCTCGCCACGAAGAAGTCGCCCTCGTCAAGGGCAGAGCCCTTGGCGATGCCACCCAGACTGTCAGTTCGTTGAGGAGAACATAACTCATTGGTGATTTCACAGACCCGCGCGGGCCTCTCGGTTGTTATATTGTCGAACGGACGTTTGTGGGTACCCGATGGGCCGGCCTATGGAAGACAAGCTGCTGGTACTGCGATGCCGCCGTGGGAGCCGCGCGGCTCTGACGCGGATCTATGAAAAGTACAAGGCGGATCTGCTGTTGCTCGCCATGAGTCTGCTCAACGACAAGACCGCGGCGGAGGATGTGCTCCACGACGTGTTCCTGTCTTTCGTCCGACATCTGGACAGCTTCCGCCTGACCGGCAGCCTCAAAGGATATCTGCTGACCTGTGTTGCCAACCACGCGCGGAACTGGAACAAGGCCGAGCGCGTGCGGGGCAGGGTGCAGGGGTGCGGCATGAACACAGACCCAGCCATCCCCAACGTGTCGCGGCCATCCTGGCCGCGCCGTGTCGAGGGCGTCCCGCCCTCGAATCGCGGGCAGGATGCCCGCGAGACGAACGAAGAGCCCTTGGAAACGCTGGTCTGCAGCGAGCAGCTTGAAATGCTCAGCGACGCGCTGGCGGAGTTGCCCTTCGAGCAGCGGGAGATCCTGATGCTGCACCTGCACGGGCAGATGACGTTTCGGACGATAGCCAGAGCCCGGCAGATTTCTACGAATACGGCCAAGAGCCGCTACCGATACGGAATCGACAAACTGCGGAGCATTCTCGATGGCAAGGTGAGCAGATGCGACCAGCAGACGACATAAAACGGTTGATCGACAAAGCACAGATTGCATCGTCCTCCCAGGTCGATCGCAGGATTCTCGGCGACGCCCTGGAGGACTTGGAGAAGCGCCGGGCGGACAAGCTCTTGCGTCGGCCCGGCGTGTGGAGAATCGTTATGAGAACTCGAATGGGCAAATTAGCCGCCGCGGCCGTCGTGGTCGTAGGCCTGCTGGCTGTCCTGCAGCAATTGAGTGGCTCCTCCGGCGTCACCAGCGTGGCTTGGGGCGACGTGCGCGAGGCGTTCCTGCGGCAGCACTGGGTTCACGTGAAGTATGACAATGGCGATGAGAGGTGGTCGAACCTGCAAACGGGGGACTCCTATTTCAAGAACTGGGACGGCCGGTGTGTAGCCGTCGACTACGCCCGAAATCTTCGGCAAATCCATGAGCCTGCCTTCGGTCGGCACATCTCCGAGGACAGACCGGTCATCTACAGGGACGGCGTGATCCCTCCGTGGGAGCCCAAGACGGCGTGGGACTCCGTGCTCGGGCATTGGGAGCAAATGGCCGAGCAGGGCAAAACAAGGGACTGGGAAGTCGAGAGACACCTGGACCAGACGGGTGGCACGCGCTTGATCCGCTTCGATTGCCACCTCAATGACGCGGCCGGCCGACGGTTGCTGATCACAAGAATCTGGGCGGACCCCAAGACCCGATTACCCCTGACGATCTGGGAACGCCTGCAATTGGCGGAGCGACAAAAACAGAAGCGCGAGTCCATCACCGGGACCTTCGACTTCCCCCAGACGGGTCCTGCCAGCCTCTACGATCTCGGCGTGGCGCGGGATCTGCCCATCGTGAAGACCTACGATAAGGTCGCTCTGCCCGGCGTACAGGAGGTGCTGGCGAACGCGAAGGCCGCCCTGGAGCGATTCCCGAGTCGCTACCGGGCCATCGTATGGGACAACACGAAAGAAAGCGAGATCAACGTGATCTGGCGCGACGGCGGGAAGATCCGCTTTGATCTTTACTTCAACCTGCCCCTGGACATGCACCCCCAACACAATTTGGCCTTGCCCGCGAACGCACCGGATGTTCTGAAGTGGACGCAGACGCAGCCGCCGATCTCCACGTACCTGTTCGACGGCGAGAAATCGTACCGGCGGCACTACGTCCATCCCGTCTATCCCGATTCCCGCGCCGAAGCCAGGGTTCTGCGCGAGAGAAATGCGATGGGATTGCCGTTGTCCAGCAAGCCGATCGAGGAGCAGTGGCCGTGCGCGAATTACAGTCCCGCCCGCTTTGAAGTGATCGACGATGCCCCGGAGGAGCTGCGCGGGTATATCGGTCTGAGGACCATTGGCGCCGACAGGCACCAGGACTTCTACATTGACCCGCAGCACGATTCCATCTGCGTCCGATGGATCTGGTGGAAACAGCGGTCCGGTCAGTGGGAGAAAGAAAGGGAGTATGAATCCTCCGGTTTCACGCGCCTGCCGCAGGGGCAATGGTACGTGACCCGGCGGATTCTGGTCACCTACCCGGACCCCCAGCGCGGCACGGTCCAGGGCGGTCGCAACTGGAACCTCGACGTGCAACTGCTCGAAGAAGCCGACTTCCCGCCGGATACGTTCAATGGCGACAAGCTGCTGGAGGGCGCGGAGTTGGAGACGTACTGACAGGCCGTCAAGTTCTCGAGGTCCCTGGAAGCTCAGACGAGGCCGGGCAGCGGAGCCCGGCCTTTCCTTTACGCGGCAGCTAACCATCGGATAGTATTGGCTTGTCCTTGCGAGCGAAGCGAAGCAATCTCCCACCCATAGGATTGAGGATGAGGCGGCATACTGGTAGGTTAGGAGGCCGGCGCTGTTGCCGGGCGAAGGTCCTATGGGAAATGTCGGATACGCGGATTCCGAGATACACGACTTACGGGAGGCGATTATGAAGAGGACGAGTCTGTCAAAGGTTGTGATAGCGAGCTA
The DNA here is from genome assembly GCA_964354535.1 of uncultured Pirellulales bacterium. Classification (GTDB taxonomy): domain Bacteria; phylum Planctomycetota; class Phycisphaerae; order Sedimentisphaerales; family Anaerobacaceae; genus PLanc-01. The sequence goes on along the minus strand of CAYHAJ010000362.1, from coordinate 29,196 downwards.
CATGTTTCTGATCAGCGCCGGCGGGGCCTTCGCGTAGGATTGGCCCGGCGGCCGCAATACGATCACGGCCTCCCCGGTCGCCGGCGACGGCAAGATCTACGTGCAGGCCGAGGGCGGCGAGTGCTACGTCATCAAGCCGGGTCCGGCGTTCGAGATCCTCGGAGTCAACAAGCTCGACGAAATCTTCTGCGCCTCTCCGGCCATAGCGGCAGGCAAGATCTACCTGCGCGGCTGCAAGCACCTGTACTGCATTGGGAACTGAGCTACAGGGAATTCCCGTTCAGCGTTTCTGAGATAGTCTCCGAATCGGTTGCGCGAGGCAAGGTGGGGCGGCGGAGCTCGACCTTTTGTTGCTTGCGTGGGGCAGTCGCTTGTTGGGAAATGGCTTGACAGACTTTGCCGTGAGGGCCAGAATCAGAAACGGGAGAGTCGGAGGCGACAGGTCAGTGGCTGAGATCCGCATATGTATGGGTTCGATCAGAAGAAAGATCAGTTGAGTGAACCTGTTCGTGTTCTCCTCTTGCGGTGCGTGGAGGCAGTGCGGAGGGACTACCCGGAGGCCAGGATCGTTCTATATGGCTCACAAGCTCGGGGACAGGCGACACCGGAGTCCGATGTAGATATGCTGATTCTCCTGGACTCGGAGATAACATCACAGGAACGATCCGCAATCCACGATCGACTCTATGAGATCGGTCTTGAACACGATATGGTGATCAGCGCCATGATCGAGAGCGTTCCGCACTGGGAACAGCCCATGTCCAAGGCAACCTCGCTCTATCGGGCAGTCCAGGACGAAGGGATTCTCGTATCATGACCGGCGGTCAGAGAGATCTGGTTCACTATCGGATGGAACGAGCCCTTGAGACGCTGCAAGAGGCTCGGCTGATGCTGGAGAATGGACATCTTCACGGCGCGGCCAACAGAATCTACTATGCGTGTTTCTATGCCGTCGTGGCCTTGTTGCTGACAAAGGGGCTATCCAGCTCCAAGCACAGCGGAGTGATAGCTCTCTTCAACAAGCATTTCGTCAAAGAGGGGATTGTGCCCGTCGATCTGGGGAAATTCTATTCCAGAGTATTCGATCATCGCCTGGAAAGCGATTACGGCAGCGTTGCCGAACCCAAGGAGGAGGACATCCGGGCCGACCTTGAGAAGGCCCAGGAGTTCATCACGCAAATCCAATCCCGATTGGCGTCGATCTGACCCTCCGTGGCAACACGGATGACCCCTGCGTACTTATCTTCTCATCCGCAACTGGAGAATCTGCCGGTCCGTTCTCGGGCTTCCGGCGTCTCGTCAGTTGCGCAGGCGGGAGGCTGGGCGTCTATAATGGTGTAGTTCTGAGGCACGTAACGAAACAAGGAGCCTGGAGTGAGTGATCGGCAAGCTGAGTTGCTGGCGCTATTGGACCGGTTCGGCCCGGGCCTGTATGCCCTGCTGACCAGGCTCACCTTGCGCGAGGAGGTGGCGGAAGAGCTGATGCAGGAGTTGTTCCTGAAGCTCCACGGCACCAAGGACCAGGGCCGGATCGAGTGCTGGTATGCCTACGCCCGTCGGACGGCGATCAACCTCGCCTTCGACTGGCGGCGCCGGCAGGCAATCCGCCGGGCCTGCTCGCTCGACGCGCTGTCGGAACGTGCCTCAGAAACCGATGGTCCGTTGGGTAGGCTCATCGCCTCCGAGGAGCTCGAGCAGGTTCTGGGAGCAATCGGCCGGCTTAACGGCGCCTCGCGCGAGGTTTTTGTCATGCGGTACCTCCAGCAGAGTTCGTACGAAGAGATCGCCGAACAGCTCGGCAAAACCGTTCATCAGGTACGTGCGTTATGTTTTCGAGCGATGAGCACGTTACGCGCTGTGCTCGGATGCGCTTCGGCGCCGGCGGATGGAAAGGAGGTTCAGCATGTCACCGATGAATGATGCGGAACTTCGCCGCCGGCTGGAGGCGCTTGCCCAGATGCAGCCGTCGCCCCAGGCGACGAGCCAGGCGCTGGAGCGCGTCCGGCAGACCCTCATGGACCCCAACAGACTTCACGCTCGCGAGAGCATCGGGAGAATTGTCATGAACAGCAAATGGACCAAATTGGCCGCGGCGGCGGTGCTCGTAGTAGCCGCCGCAATCGGCGTGCACTTTATCGGCGGTTCCACCGTCACGTTCGCTACGGTCATCCGACCCATCCTCAATGCCAACACAGCAATTCTCGATCATGTCATTGGCGCCGAGGACCCGAATGCGCCCGTCATCCACGATATGGTCATGGGCTCGCGGATCCGGCGGACCGTCTCGACTGTGCCGAATGTCGTCAGTGTGATCGACCTGCAGGACGGGAAGATCCTGACTCTGGTGGAGGCCAAGAAGGAGGCCATCTACACGGATCTCAAGGGCCTCAAGGTCCCCAACTACATGGACCACCTCAAGAACGTGATCGGCATGCTGCAGGAGAGTCCGCACTTCGTGGTGGAAGAGCTGGGCGTGCAGCAGATCGACGGCCGCAAGCTGGTGGGCTTCACCGCCAAGCACCCGCGGGCGGAACTCACCATCTGGGCCGATGCCAAGACCGGCCTGCCGGTCCGCCTGGAAACCAAGGAGGGCCAGATGCTCGCCATCAGCAAGAACCTCCGGTTCGATGAGCCGATGGACGAGGCCCTGTTCAGCATGGAGGTGCCGACCGGCTATAAGCTCCAGCAGAAGACAGAATTGGACCTCAACAGTGCGACCGAGGCCGACTTCGTCGAGGGCCTGCGGGTCATGGCCGAGCTCTTCGGCGACGGGCAGTTCCCCGAAGGCGTGGCCCTGGAGGACTTCATGAAGCAGCTCCCGGCTCTCCAGACCAAGGGCGAGAAGCTCAAGCTGTCCCCCGAGGACGACGCCGCCCTGGGCAAGAAGATCCAGCAGTACGTCCTGTTCTTGCGGGCCTTCAAGGGCGAGGGCAAGTGGTACTATCGCGGCAAAGGTGTCAAGCTCGGCGAGGCGGACAAGCCGATCTTCTGGTATCGGCCTCGGGACTCGAAGACCTATCGCGTCATCTACGGCGACCTGCACGTCGCGGACGTAGCCCCGGAGAACCTGCCGGAGCCCTTGGCGCCGGACGATGGGGCCAAGCCGAGCATCGGCTACCAGCCGTGGTCGAAGCCCGATTTTGTCGGGGCTCAGGAAGATCTTTGGCGGATCGGCGCCGCGGGCCAGATCGTCGTCCAGTCCGAGATCACGCTGATGAAAGGGCCGCAAGGGGTCTCCGTGATGCCGATCACGCTGCCCTACGCCACCGGTGTTCTGACCTCCGTTACCCTCGGTGATACACCGGTGGTGTTCCAGCCGGCGGGGCCGGGTCAATTCAGTCTGCAATTGCCCTTGGACAAGCTCCTGGCGGGCCAGACGAAGATCACGTGCACCTGGACGCTGGTCTTGCCGGATTTGGCGAAGGACAGCCAGAACGTGCCGCTGAAGAGCCTGATCCCGGTCGTTTACTATGAGCTGGCGGTTTCCGTGGACCCCGACAGCGGTTGGGAGTACGTCAAGGACCCCGCCCAGTCCACGTGGGTCACGTTCACCCGGGGGACACGGGAGCCTATGACGGATTTCAATGTCGCCGGCCTCGGGATTCGGAAACGCCAGTGAGCACACCCGTCAACGAGAGCCAAGGCCGGGTCCCCACACCCGGCCTTTCCTTTTTCAATGATCCGCTCGAAAGCTAAGACCGGCCGCGGTGAGATCGGGTGGCAGCCTCAAGTCCTCCGGACTTGGGGATGGCCAGACACCCGTTTGTAGTGTGCTCGTCAGAGCATAAAGATAGCGTCTGACGACGCCACTACAAACCAAGGCCTTCCTCGAGATTGCGGTCTCCAAGCGCATTCGTTCGCGTTTGGGGCCCCCTGCCAGCCGGCAAATTCTTCAGCTTTCGAGCGGATCGTCGTCCTTTTTTTCACAGCCCGATGCAGAGCAAAGACAGGGAACCCTCGCCAGGCTTTACCGCCTCTCTTTTTATGCTCTGACGAGCACACTACCAACTTGGCCTGCCCCGCCAGAACTTAAGCGCACGCATTTCGATGTCCGGCCTGGATTTTCTTTGACAACGAGTCAATATATTGATATAATATTAACCTAACACAATAGCGAATCATAGATAGGAGACTATAAGTTTGGAGGGTTCGCGGTGGCTGGTGAAGAACGACGTTCGGCACGATTCCCCTGCAGCTATGGCGGGACCGGCCCGGATTGGAGCAGACCCGGAGACCCGACCGCACGCGCCCGCGTCTGGGGCCCCGCCCGGCCGGCTGCGCGGCCCGCACGGGCTGGAATAGGTACTGCCGGCCAAGGGCGGGAGCGGAACCGTCACGGGGGCCAATCGCGCAAAACAAAGCCAATTTCCCCTCCACGGGCCGAGCGTGCGTGCGGACCGGCAAGGCACCCGCCGGGGCGGCCGTCCGAGCCCCCGTGTCAAACAAAGCCAATTTCTCCTCCACCGCCAAGCTCGGTGAGGATGGGCAAGGTCACCAAAGGAGGCAGGCTTGGAGGCAATCGTGCAAAACAAAGCCAATTGTCCCAGAGCGCCAGGAGCGACAAATGCTTTCACCAAAAAGAGTTATAGCGATTTTCCCTCCCTGGGGACTCCGGCGAGACAAAGCCAATTTCTGTGCAGCGAGCACGCCCGCGCAGGCGTTTTGCCCTTGACGCTGATGCTGGCCTGCGGCCATTCTATCGGTGATAGAAAGGAAGGGAAGAATCCATGGGTCCACACAAGTACATAGTCGTGACGATCGTCGCTCTCGTCGCCGGAATTGGCTTAGCCCAGGATCCAGCGGAACGGTATGTGAAGGTGGCCGGGCGGCTGGTGGAGGCGATCAACGCCGGGGATTATCCGGGGACCATGCGCGATTTCAGCAAGATCATGCTGGAGGCCTTTCCCCTGGAGAAGGCCGAGCCGTTCTTCAAGGAACTCGTGACCAGCTACGGCAAAATCACGCGACTCGGTCCTCCACGGCTGACTCCCCCAAGTACGGCGGTTTTTCCCGTCTTCTTTGAGCAAACGGTCCTCGATATGCGGATCACGCTGGACAACGAGGACAAGATCATCGGCCTGCGGTTTGATCCACACGCGGCGGATATCCCCGTCCCCGAGAATCATGTAACCGTGTTGCGCCTGCCGTTCGCGGGACGCTGGCAGGTCGTCTGGGGTGGCGATACGAGGGAGTTGAATCAACACCACGATGCGCCAAGCCAGCGGTACGCCTTCGACTTCCTCATGGTGGACGAGCAGGGCAAGACCTATCAGAATGACGGGACGCGAAATGAGGATTACTATGCCTTTGGCCGTGAGATCGTCGCGGTGGCCGACGGCGTCGTGACCGACGTCATCGAGGGCGTACGCGACAATTTGCCCGGCTCAATGAACTCCTACTCCGCCCTCGGCAACGCCGTTTTCGTCCAGCACCGGGACTACGAGGTCTCCATCTTCGCCCATTTCCGCCAAGGGAGCATCCGGGTCAAGCCGGGCGACGCGGTCAAGGCGGGCCAGGTGCTGGGCTCGTGCGGCAACTCGGGCAACTCCTCCGAGCCGCACCTGCACTACCACCTTCAGAACACGCCCATCATCCAAGACGGCACCGGCATCAAGTGCTTTTTCGATAACATCCTCGTGACGCGGGGCGGCAAGACCACGCTCGGAAGGCATCATTCGCCGGTCAAGGGCGATCTCGCCGAGCAAAGGTAGTAGTGCGCACGGCAGGTCAGGATCATTTTCATAAAGGGACAGCTATGAATCGACGTGCTTTTCTGAAACGTACTGGGATGGGGGCCGCGATGGTGGCACTGACCACCCCCGAATGGCTCAGGGGCACAGAGCCGAAGACCGGCCGGCCCAATGTCATTCTGGTGTTGACGGACGACCAAGGTTACGGGGACTTCTCGTGCCATGGGAACCCGGTGCTGCGGACGCCAAATCTCGATCGGCTGTACGGCCAGAGTATCCGGCTGACCGACTTCCACGTGGCGCCGATGTGTACACCGACGCGCGGTGAGATCATGACGGGCCTCGACGCCCTGCGGAACAAGGCCCGCCACGTCTGCGGGGGGTTGACCATGCTGAGGACCGATGTTCCGACGATGGGCGATGTCTTCGCAGCCGGCGGCTATCGCACGGGGCTGTTCGGCAAATGGCACCTCGGCGACAGCTACCCCTACCTGCCGCAGAATCGCGGCTTTCAGGAGGTCGTGCATCATAAGTCCTGGGGCGTCAGCTCGGCGGCCGACCACTGGGGCAACGACTACTTCGACGACACCTACTCCCACAACGGCAAGCTCCAGAAATACGAGGGATACTGCAACGATGTCTGGTTCGGCGAAGCGATGAAGTGGATGAAGACCTGTGCGGCCCGAGGCGAGCCGTTCTTCTGCTACCTGCCGACCAACGTGCCGCACGGGCCGGCGTTCGTCGCGCCAAAGTACGCCGAGCCCTACCAGAAGCCCGGCGTGCCCGCGAACTTCTTCGGCATGATCGCGAACCTCGATGAGAACATGGGCAAGCTTCTGGCCATGCTTGACGAGACGGGTCTGGGTGAGAACACGATCCTGATCTTCCTGACGGACAACGGCGGCACGGGCGGCGTCAAGACGTTCAACGCGGGCATGCGCGACGGCAAGACCTCGCTCTATGACGGCGGCCATCGCGTGCCCTGCTTCATCCGCTGGCCCGCCGGCAGGCTGCGCGAGTCCGGCGATATCGACGAACTGATGACCTGCCAGGATTTGCTGCCGACCTTGATCGACCTGTGCGGTCTGAAAGCTCCCTCCGGAGCACGATTCGACGGCACGAGTCTGGCAGGCCTGCTACGGGGCTCGCAAACCGCTCTGCCCAACCGGATGGTCGTCGTGCAGTATCACATCGAGATCCCCAAGTGGAACGCCACCGTGATGTGGAAAAAGTGGCGGTTGGTCAAAGGCGAGGAACTGTACGACATCGCTGCCGACCCGGGCCAAAAAGTGAACATCGCCGAGAAGCACCCAGATATCGTCAAAGCGATGCGGGACCACTATGAACACTGGTGGGCCGAGGTCGAGCCCATCACCAAGGAGCCTTGCTACGTTCACATCGGCTCCGAGCAGGAGAACCCGGTGCGACTCACCTGCGCCGACTGGTACATGGTTTACGCCGACAACTTCGGCCACTTGCAGCGGAATATCAATTCCCATTGGAACCTGCTCGTCGAACGGGCCGGCGACTACGAGTTCACTCTCACCCGCTGGCCACCCGAGGCCGGGGCTGCCTTGGATGCCGCAGTGACGCATCCGACCGGCCCGGGCAAGGCCTTGCCGATTGCCAAGGCACGCCTGCAGCTCGGCGACTTCGACCAGTCCCAGCCGGTCGCCCCCGGCGCCAAGTCCGCCGTCTTCACTGTCCCGCTGCAGGCCGGCAAGGCCCGGCTCCAGACATGGTTCTACGATCAACCCGGGAACGAGCTCTGCGGCGCCTTTTACACGATGGCTCGTCGTAAATAGGACCCGTCCAGCCCGTTCCGGGTGGCAGCGTCAAGCGCAGTCTTCGGAGCTTGGCGATGGCGGCTTGCCTGCGCGTAGGACCATCGCCAAGGCCTTCAGCCTTGACGCTGCCACCCGGATAACGCTCTCCCTCTCCTCCTAGGGCTTTGCGTCTACCCTGCGCTGGCGGCCGCTGCGTCTTGACGGTCTGGCGGGACCAGAGGTATAAACCGGGCGGTTCGAACGTTGGCCTTTTGGAAGGGACACAGTGCAGACGCATCACAAGATCATCACCGGTGATTCGAGGTGCATGGCGGAGGTGCCGAACGAATCGGTGCACCTCGTCGTCACCTCCCCGCCCTACTGGCAGCTCAAAGACTATGGCAGTGGGCAACAAATCGGCTTCGACGACAGCTACGAAACCTACATCAACAACCTGAACCTCGTCTGGTCGGAATGTCACAGGGTGCTGGCCAAGGGCTGCCGCCTATGTGTGAATGTCGGCGATCAATTCGCCCGCTCGGTTTACTATGGGCGATACAAGGTAATCCCGATCCGAACGGAGATCATCAAGTTCTGCGAGACAATCGGCTTCGACTACATGGGGGCAGTCATCTGGCAGAAAGTGACCACGTGCAACACGACTGGCGGCGCCACGATCATGGGATCGTTCCCCTATCCGCGCAACGGCATTCTCAAGTTGGACTATGAGTTCATCCTGATCTTCAAGAAGTACGGCACAGCCCCTACGGTCAGCCAAGAAATCAAGGAACAATCGCGGCTGACCACGGAGGAATGGAACCAATACTTCGCCGGCCACTGGAACATCCCCGGCGAGCGACAGGACAAGCACCTCGCCGTTTTCCCCGAAGAGATTCCGCGCCGTTTGATCAGGATGTTTACCTTCGTAGGCGATACCGTTCTCGACCCTTTCCTCGGCAGCGGGACCACCTGCTTGGCCGCCAAGAATCTTCAGCGGAACTCCATCGGCTATGAGATCAATCCGGATTTCGTGTCCATCATCCGCGAGAAGTTGGGTATCAGCAGGAAGTCGTTGTTCGCAGACGACAGCGTGGAATTCCTTGTGCAGAAGAAAACAAGCATCGACTTTCGCCACGTGATCGATCAGTTGCCGTATGTGTTCCAAGACCCCGTGCAATTCGACAAGAAGATTGATCCCCGAAAGCTTCAGTTTGGCTCACGAATCAACGGACAGAGCTCCAGGAGGGAGACGTACTACAGTGTGAAGGAAGTCATTTCGCCGGAGCAGATGATCATCGGCGATGGGCTGGCCGTGAGACTGCTGGGAATCAAGAGCAAGCCTGCAACAAGTGACAAGGCAATGGAGTTTCTGCGCGACATGACGCGCGGGCAAAAAGTCTTTCTCAGATTTGATGCCGCCAAATACGATGCTGAGAATAGCCTGCGCTGCTATCTGTATCTCCAGAACAAGACCTTTCTCAATGCCCACTTGATCAAGAGAGGTTTGGCTGACGTGGACACGACTGTCGACTACAAGTACCGATCGAAGTTCTTGGAATATCGAAGGGAGACAGAAAATGGATGACTCGAAGTGGACCTGCGAAAGATGTGGGAAGGAGTACGATCTGGAAGTAGGAGAAGGGTGGGTGCTCCTCGCCCCGGAGATACGGTCTCCGGATGATGGCAAACTCAGCTCGTTGGAGCCTTACGAGGCGGTCTGTTGCGACTGTGCGGATATACTGCACGGTCTCGTGGAAAAATGTGATCGCAATTGTGTGGAATGTGAGGTTCCCCGGACTTGGGGACTATCTGTCAAGGAGTGCCTGCGGTTCCAGGTGAAATTCGGTCTTCTCAAGCTGCGCGTGCCCCGGCCCAAAGGGAAAGTGGCATTCATGGGCTGTCTGTGCGACGCCAAGGTCGTCTTGGAGCAATTCGGGAGCTACTGGCGGTCCGCTGGAGTGGAGTGGGTAGATTAATGGCGAAAGAATGGATCCTGAATCAGGGGATGAACCGGTGGGGTCTTAACAAGAAACGGTGTGTTGGTGCTGTTTCTGACCTCATCAGGCAGTGCGCCCCGAAGACGCTCGAGGAATGGGAAGCATACTATTATCGCAACGGCTGCTCCAGAGAACATCTTGAGGAGCTTGGCAGAAAGCTCTATGTCAAAGTGTCAGAAGTCATCCAACATGAGGTGGCGGAGGTCACGGAGCAGGATTGCATTGAGTACATCAAGACCGTCGTCATCAAACGGACCTTCGAAGGCTACCAGAATGAGATTCAGACGACCTATGGCCTTTTGGAACAAGGCATGGGCGTCCCGATCAAGCCAGCGCCGGATGAGTGGGACCGATTGTACAACGTGGACTTCTTCATTGAGGTAAAGGGCAAATACATCGGCATTCAGATCAAACCCGTCACGTTTCAGCATACCTTCGAAGAGCACAAGTGGAGAAACATGCAGGAAACGACCCACGCCAAATTCGAGCAGAAGTTCGGAGGAAGAGTCTTCACGGTCTTCTCGGCGAAGGTGGGAGGCAAGAAAGTCATACTTAACAAGGAGGTCATAGAGCAGATCAAACAGGAGATCCGACGTCTCGGTGGCGAGGCGAATCGGTGACCGAGGCGAGGACTCTCAGAATGCATAGCACTCAGAAGACAATTCTGGTTGCGACGACGAATCCGGGGAAGGTGCGGGAGCTGCGGGCGATGCTGGGGGATGAGGTCGCGTGGAAGAGTCTGGCAGATTTCCCAGAGGTCGGAGAGGTCAAAGAGGACGGGGCGACCTTTGCCGAGAATGCCCGCAAGAAGGCGCTGGGGTATGCCCGCGCGACAGGACTCTGGACGCTGGCGGATGACTCCGGGTTGGTCGTGGATGCTCTCGGTGGGGCGCCGGGCGTCAACTCGGCGCGTTTCTCCGGCGCGAGGGCTAAGGGCGCGGATCGCAAGGTTCTCGACCGGCGGAACATGGAAAAGCTCCTCTCTTTGCTGCAAGGGGTGCCGAGGGAGAAGCGGACCGCTCGGTTCATCTGCTGCTTGTGCTTGGCCAGTCCTGAGCAGGTGCTGGTCGAGACGCAAGGGACCGTGGAAGGACTTATTACGGAAGCGCCCGCCGGTACGGGCGGGTTTGGGTACGATCCCGTGTTTCTCGTGCCGCAACTCGGCAAGACCGTCGCTCAACTCGGCGATCGGGAGAAGAACGCCATTTCCCATCGCGGCAACGCCATGCGCAAGCTCAAACCCCTGTTGGAAGAGCTTCTCCAACGCGAGCACAAGATCGGTTGATATGGATCGCGACCCTGACCCTCGTACCCCGAACCAGGGTCTGGCTGGCATCGTCAAGGGCTCGGCCCTTGGCGATGGCGGTTTTTGTATGCGTGGGACCATCGTCAAGGCCAAAGGCCTTGGCGATGCCACCCGTGCCATGCGGTCCTCGCGCGGAAGCCATTTGGCTTGCGTTCGTCCGCATTATTGACCAGTGGCGGCGACGGCGGCACGGGCGTCGATCCGGCCGTAGCCGTAGTAGTCGTTGCGGCCGGCGGCGTAGGGTTCGTCCCCGATTCTGGCGCAGGTCTGCCGCAGAAGCATACGGATTCGGTCGGCCGTAAGCTGCGGGTTCCGCGAAAGCATCAGGGCCGCCACGCCGGAAGCCAGTGGAGTCGCCGCCGATGTGCCGCCGAAATTCTGGCTGTAGTTGTTGGGGTCGTCGCCGTTGACACCCATTCTGTCCGTCGAGCAGATGGCCCTCTCGCCGCCGCTGCTCGGGGCCAGGAAATCGAGGTTGGGCCCGAACTGACTGTAATCGGAGCGCAGGCCAAAATCCGTGCTGGCGCCGACGGCAATCGCATACTGGTTACTGGCCGGATAAGCAATGCCGGGCTTGGACTTGGCTACGCCCGATGCCTTCGCCACCAGCATCCCGTCGACAAAGAGTCGCAGCTCGTCGCCCGAGCCAAGCCACATCAACGGGACCCAGTTCGTCAATTGGGCGTTGCCGTAGGAGCCGTGCCAGTTGGCGGGCTTGTCCGGCCCGAGCGTCAGGGATTCCTCACCCACGATGGCGCGGGTCTCGTCCGTCAGCGAGGTCAGGCACCAGCCACCCCACGACCCGAAGTGGGTCTGGGTCACGCAGATGTCCACGGCGAGGTTGTAGCGGGGATCGTATTTGAACCCGCTCGCGAAGTAGAACCGGACCAGATTCGCCCGGCCGCCGCCGGGCAAATCGGACAGGGTGCCCGTATTCAGGGGGACATTTGTCCCGTGAAAGACCGTCGTCCAGCCGGCCTCGTCCCACTCGGCTCTGTCGTAGGAGTCCCGGCCCGCTTCGATCTGCTTGATCCGGATGGTCAGCTCATCCAGACGTTGCGACGGGGCATCGACGATCTGGAACTCGACGAACTTCAGCGTTCGCGCCGGCGCCGGCTCGTACGGATTCCAGCCGAGCTCGTCCCGCAGGCCGATGAACTGGGTCCTTCGGTGTTGCGGGACCCCGAGCGCGCTGAAGGGCCAGAGGTCCTGCACGATGAAGAAGGAGTCACCCACCAGGCAGGGACGGGAGTCTTGCAGGGACGACCAGACGGAGAAGCCCAGATGACCGTCGCCGACCTTCTTGCGGACATCGAGATACGACCGGCCCCAGTGGTCGACCGGCCCCGGCCGCAGCGAGCGTGCCTTGCGACCCCGCAAGCCGGTCATGGCGTGGTTGCCCTGGGCATCGTTCGGCACCAGGGTCCATTTCGCCTCGCCGCCGGTCTTCCAGTCTTCGGGCAGGTCCCAGTTGAGCCATTCGAGGGTGCCGCCCGGCCAGAGGATCGAGTCCAACCAGACCGTATTGGCGCCGTCGGAGCCGCTGCCATCGCGGGCCAGCTCCCACCGGAAATGGTGGATGCCGGCATCGATCCCGTAGATCCGATACCCGGTCCAGCCGGAGCCGTCGTTGCCCGAAGCGCAGAAGACCGGGCAGCCCTTGCCATTGCGACCCTTCTGGGCCGCGAACTGCAAGGCCGCATTGACCAGGTTCGTCTCGGAGAAACCGAGCGAGATCGAGATCACGTCCGCGCCGCGCCAACGGTCCTTGCCGTTCAGGGCCTGGCCCGCCGCATAGTAGAGGGCCTCGGCGATCGCCTCGTTGATGACATCCTCCTTGTCCTGTCCCGGGTCGCCTCCGAGAACCTTGAGCGGCATGAGCTTGCACCCGAACGCGCAGCCGGCAATCCCCTTGCCGTTGTCACCCGTCGCGACGGCCACGCCCGCTACCTGGGTGCCATGGCTGTTATAGGGATAGCCGGGATTGGCGTTGTTGTTGTCGTCGTGGAAATTCCAGCCACAGGCGTCGTCCTTCCAGCCGTTGCGGTCGTCGTCGAGACGGTTGTCGGGGACCTCGGCGGCATTGGAGGGCAGCGCGTCCTGGAGGTCCTCATGCCGGTGGTCTATGCCGTCGTCAATAATGGCAATGACGATCTGACTGCTGCCGCGGACAATGTCCCACGCCTGGGGTACGTTGATGTCCTTGAGATACCACTGGTTAGGGTCGAAGAGAGGATCGTTCGGCCGATAGGACTGGCGAACGACCTGGCTGATGAAGTCAGGCTCGGCCCACTCCAGGGCGGGCTCCCGCTCCAAGGTGGCACACAAGTCGAACAGCTCGCGGGCCGTGGAATGTGGCGCTGTCAGGACATACTGGTCAGCGGTGCCCCGAATCGGGTGATCGATCTGCGTCCCCAACCGGCGATTGATGGCCGACAAGCCCGCGAGGTCCTCCGGCGTCTTGAGCTTGACGACGATTTTGCCGGTCGGGATCATCTCCAAGCCGCTGTCTGGGTGGACGTAGACCGGGACGACTTCGCCGGCCGCCGTCTGTTTCTGCAATTGGCGCATGGAGCTGGTTTGCTCATTGACGGAGGTGAATTTCCGCGTCTGAAGGACCGTCAAGGCAGACCTGCCGGCCGGTCCCGTCGCTCCCGAGGGGCTGATATGCCGCTCCAGGCGGTACAGCCGGTCCGTCGTCTCAATCTGCCCCGCGGGGACGTTATGCGTCGCGTCGGAGGTGGAGGCGGTCCCAATTCCCGCCGTCGGCGCGTGGATCACCGCCACCTTCTGCCGGGACCGCCGCAGCGGAATCCGGCGCTGGCCGACCCGCAGGGACTCGCCCGCGTCATAGGTCCCCGACGTGGCACTCGGCCCCGACAGGGTCGCAGGTTGAGCCCCGGAAGCCCCCTGTGTGACATCCAGCCAACAACCAACCAGCAACACTTGCGTGAGAATGACTGATGTTCGTACGACGTGATCTCCAGCCCCCATGGCGTCTCTCCTCCTGCATTTCGCAGATCAATCCGTTGATTCTCTCTTCGCTACGTCGCGGAGCGCAAGGCAAAGCCCCCCTTGCAGTTTCCACGTCACACCGTATCCATGTGACAGGGAAGCGTCAAGAGAAATCTGAGGCCCGTGGGTGGATTCCCGGACGATCAGAAGATGACGGCCTCGCGGGTCTGTCCCAGGCTGGACCCGCGCGGCCGCCCACTCACAGAGTTTTCGGGTTCTTCCCGCGGTTACGGCTGGTAGGTGATGATCAGCCGCGCCGCGGCGGCGGGATTCCCGCCCTCGAAGGCCCAGAATGCCCGATCGCCGTTGGAAGCGCCGTTCATCAAGTAGAGGATGACCAAAGCATTGTCCGAAGACCACTTGGGCCGATTGACGATTTCCTGGACGATCGCGCTGATATCAGGGCTCTCGTACCAGGTACTCTTCTTCCAGGGTGTGTCCTGCGTCCACGTCCAGTCCTTCGTGGCCTTCGTCGGGGTCAACTCCGTGACCATCCGGTCCGTGCTTTCGAAGGGCGCCGGGTTGTCGGCCGCTTCGCCTTTCAGAACGCCATCGACCGACGCCGTCCCGTAAGTATCGGCCACGCAGAAGACCTTCAACGTCGCCCGCTTGATGAGGGTGCCCTTGGGGATCTTGACGTTGCGGAAGCGCAGTCCCACGTGGTGCGACCCGATGTACAGGTACTTCTCGGTCAGCGCTTGTTCCGAGGTCGTCCACAGGCTGGCGCAGACATCATCCGCGCCGTCCAGGACCGGGAATTCAACAGTGACCTCCTTCAGAACCGTGACTTTCACTGTAGCGGTATTGGACCGGCCGCCGAAGGGAGCGCTGCCACCGTCATCCGCCAGGAAGGTGAAGCTGTCCTCACCGAGCCAATTGGTCATGGGCTGGTACACGACCTTGTCGGCAGGCAACTTGACCGGGACGCTCGTGAGCGCCGCACCACCCGGGATTTCCAGCTTTCCCTTGGGCGGCAGCGAAACGATCGTATAGGCGAGGGCCCCGGGCGGAATGGGCCGGCCGTCGTCGACCGCCTTGAGCGTGATGGTGGTCGAGGCGTTCATCGCACAGCTCGCTGGGACATCCAAGGCGGTCGGAGGACCGGCCTGGATCGACTTGAGCGTGACGGTCCCGGAGCCGGCAACTCGCTTGATCACCAGCAGGGCCTTCATATTGGCGGCCGCCGCATAGTGAAGGGGCTCATCGGTTCCCAGGCCCGCCTGGGTGCTCGAAGCCAGGATGACGGGCGTGCCGGTGTCACTCGGCGTCAGGCTGTACAGATACAGATCGCCGTCGGCCGCCGCCGGATTATCCAGGGTAAAGTCAACGTCGCAGCCCGCCTTCAGATTGACCGTGCGGGCCCAGACCCGCTTGGCGAAGGCGTTTCCGCCCAGGGCGATCGTCTCCGTCGCGCCGGGTACGTACACTTGCTTGACGGCCTCCACCGCGGCATCGGGGTTGATCAGGCCATAGCCCTCGTGCTGATCCTTGCCGGACGGGAAGGCATTCGGTCCGCCGGCGACGCGCTCCAGCGTGGAATTCATGTTCTTGTCCGTGCCCTCGCGCTTGGCATTAGTCTCACTGGCGGTGGCGCACAGCAGCATCTTGACGAAGCGGGGCTGCGTGGGCGAGTTGAAGTCCCAGCGGACGCCCTGCTGTTCCAGCGCCTGGATCACCAGGGCGGCGCTGCCCGCCACGAACGGAGCCGAAAACGAGGTGCCCGTGGCGACGGTGTAGTCATTCGGCTCCTTGTCGGCGTTGATGCCATCCGAGGAGCCGCTGTCGATGGACAGGATACCGCTGTAGTAGTACGAGCCGCCGGGCGCCAACAGGTCCGGCTTGAAGTCCTCGCCGCTGTTCGTGCGAGGACTGAAGAAGCCGTACGTGGAGTAAGAGGTCATCACGTTCTCGTCGTTGGTCGCGCCCGCGGTAATGACCTGGGCCGCCCGGGCCGGATCGGCCATCTTCCGCCACGCTTCCGTCGAGGCCGCCCCGTTGTTGCCCACCGCGGCGACGATGATGACCCCGTTCTTGACGGCAGAGTTGACCTTGTCGCGCAGCGACGCGCTCTCCGCGGGGTATCCCAAGATGTCCCGGAGGCCGTAGCTGAAATTGATCACTTTGATCTTATGCTTGACGCGCTGCTGGACCAGGTCATCGAGGGCCGCCGTGAACTTGCTGGAGCTGGCGTATCCTTCCCTGTTCAGAACCTTCGCGGCTGCCCACACGCAGCCGGGCGCCACACCGCGGAACCTGTTGAACCCATCACCCACGGCGGGATACGGGGACACGGTCGTGACGATGACGACGTTCTCCAAATCCCGGTTGTCGAGATTCAGCAGAAACGGGGAGAAGAGATCCCCGGCGTGGGGCGCGAACGTATTGGTGATGGTCCGAGGCGATACCCCGTTCGTAAAGTTCTCGTTGACGATTCTCGTATTGTCGCCCGAGGTCCCTCTCCCCCAGGCATAAAGGCCCAGGGCCCCCGTATTCGTGCCGGTCCAAGTCGCCACCGATTTCACCGTCACCGTGGTGC
This sequence comes from uncultured Pirellulales bacterium, assembly GCA_964354535.1. Lineage (GTDB taxonomy): Bacteria > Planctomycetota > Phycisphaerae > Sedimentisphaerales > Anaerobacaceae > PLanc-01. The sequence goes on along the minus strand of CAYHAJ010000362.1, from coordinate 12,886 downwards.
CGGGAAGCGAGATGGGATCCGTGATATGGAGAGAATACGGGTCCTCCCCCACATACGTGTAGCGCAGCGTACCAGCGTTGGCTCCCCCGGCGTCTCCGGTGCCGAGGGCCACGCCCGCGACCATGGTCTCGTGGCCATCGAAATCGACCGGCATAGGCTCATTGTCATCGCTGAAATCGTGCCAATATACGGATCGTCCCTTCAGGTCCTTGTGCTTGGCGTCGATACCGCCCCCGATGAAGGCGATGGTCGTGTTCGGGTCACCGGAGAAGCCTGCGGGGCTGCCGGCAAAGCCCGCTTTCCAGACGGGCCGGACCCGACCACTCTGGGTAGCCGCATCCATGTAGGGCACGAGCAGTTGCTCCGCTTCCACCTGGACAAGAGCGGAGCCCATGGCGGAGGGCAGCAACCGAATGCTCTGCTGTGGGATCAGGCCGTTCCAGCCATAGGATATCGCCTGGTAAATGTAGCTGATCTGGCCCCCCAAACGGAGAAAATCGTCAATTTGACGTTGCGTGATGGGCTCGTTGAAGACCAGTTCTACCGTGACCATCCCGCCGGCAGAGGCGATAGATAGATCGCCCAGTCCCCCCAGGCCGGAATCCAGGACATCGCTGATGCGATTACCATCGAGGTCAGTGGAATACTCTCCACTGATGATCGGCGGTATCTGAGGTGGCAACGGCGCCGTTGGCGACGCGATCGGCACCGCGCCATAAGCAAGTGATGTCGAGAGCAGCAGGAGCAAGGACAATCCGGCAATCGTCCTATTCCAGCGAGACATCGGCCCGGTCTCAAGGAGCTTCCCGGATGTGCGCAGACCATAACGCTGAGGTGACAAATGCTGATTCATCTCCCTTCCTTTCACAAGGACACCAAGTGTCTACTCGAGCTTCTTTGCAGGTGTCATGTGCCGTCCGCGCTAAGGGCGACGCGGGTGCTCAGGCATAGCCTCGCTGCAAAGACCCGCTATCTTGGCCACGGAACAGCCGTGGCCTCCAACCACCATGTCATCGTACCCTTTCCCTGGGCCCAAGTCCAGCACAAAATGTCTCGGTCGCATTTTCTTTCACGAATTCGTGGATATTTCGGGACGCGGCCGCCGGCAGGGGGATCAAGGCGATTTCTCCACGTCGGGCGGCTGTTAAGATCGCAGGCTTGCGGCAAGACGGGGGGATTTGCCTTTTTTTTGGCTGTGGGTTTGTGGTAGACTGTGCCGATGTCTTTTACATGGATGTTCTGACGAAAGGACGCAATGAGCCGCACGGGTTTTGGGGATCCCCGGCAGGATGCCGGGCAGGGGCTTAGGGATCTGGGTCGCGACATCCCGCATTGGGGCGAGGGTCCCGCGGGCACCGGTGCGCCGCGGGGGCTCCGGCCCCGTCCGATGGATCTAACGATGGTCAAGGCGGCCCATCGTTACGAGGTTGTGGAGGCTATGAGTCAACCCCGGATTGCAGGAACGCGGTATCACTTCATTGGGGCCGGCGGCGTTGGCATGAGTGGACTGGCCCGGTTCCTTTTGGAGAAGAAGGCGCTGGTGAGCGGCTCCGACCAGACGGGCGGCGCGATCACCGCACGTCTGAAACACCTGGGGGCCGATATTCACGTCGGCCATAGTGCCGAGAATCTCCGCCCCGGTACGGACACCGTAGTGATCTCGGCGGCGATCCGCGAGAACAACCCGGAGCTGCAACTGGCCCGGCAGCGGGGCTGTCACATCTACAAGTACGCCCAATTCCTCGGCGAACTGATGAAGTGCTTCGACGGGATCGCCATCAGCGGCACGCACGGTAAGAGCACGACGACCGGCTGGCTGGTCTACTGCCTCAAGCGGGTCGGAATCGATGCCAACTTCGTGGTTGGGGCCGATAGCTCGCAACTGGGCGGCTCCTCCGGCAGCGGCGGCAGCGAATGGTTTGTCGCGGAGGCCTGCGAATACGACCGCAGCTTCCAGAACCTCAAACCCCGAATCGCCTGCCTTCTGAATATCGAGCGCGACCACCTGGACTGTTATAAGGACGAGAGCGACATCGTCGAATCATTCTATCAGTTCGCCTGCGGGACCAGGCCGGACGGCCTGATCGTGGGCAACGGCGAGGATCCGAACGTGACCAAGGTGCTGAGCCGTCTGACCGGTCAGCGTGCCTGCGTGACCTTCGGACTGGATGTCGGATGCGATTTTTCGGCGCAGAACATCCACCAGGAAGCGGGGGGCTTCTATCATTTCGATCTATACCACCAGGAACAAAGGCTGGGCTCCGCCCGGATTTCCCTGCCGGGCTTGCACAATGTGCATAATGCCATGGCTGTGACGGCAATCGCGATCAGCGTGGGCGTCGAGCCCGAGCGGGTGCTCTCCGCACTTGACGGTTTCCAGGGGATGGAGCGTCGGCTGACGCTCCGGGGACAATTCGGCGGCATTTCAGTGATCGACGACTACGCCCACCATCCCACGAAGATCAAAGCCAGCCTCCGGGCCATCCGCGAGCGCTATCAGCCCCGGCGGCTCTGGTGCGTGTTCCAGGCCCATCAGTACAGCCGTACGCAATCGCTCCTGGACGAGTTTGCGGCCAGCTTCGCCGATGCCGACAAGGTCCTGATCCCGGAGATCTTCGCGGCCCGGGACACAGAGGCCAGCCGCAACGCGGTAAGCGCCAAAATCCTGGCCGAGCGGATTCGTGGGCAGGGAACGGATGCCCAGTATGTGGGCAGTCTGGGTGCGGTTTGTGATTGTCTGGAGCAGAATGTTCAGGCCGACGACGTGGTCGTCACCATGGGTGCCGGGGATGTGTGGAAGGTGGCGGATGAGTATATTCAGCGGCTTCGAAGAGATCATTGAGCAGGATCATCCGCTGGCGCCGCACACCTGGTATCGGCTGGGCGGGCCGGCGGACTACTTCATCCGGCCCAGAAATGTACGGGACCTCAAAGAGATCGTCCGGCGGTGCAACGAAAACCATATCCGGATGTACGTCCTGGGCTTCGGTTCAAACCTGCTGGTGAGCGATGAAGGGGTGCGCGGGGCGGTCATCAAGCTGCAAGGCGAGGAGTTCGGCCGGATGCAATTCGAGGGTGCCAGAGTCACCGTCTGGGCCGGGGCTGAGCTCAGCAAGCTCGTGCTGAACTGCATCGAAAAAGGGCTTTCCGGCGTGGAGAGCTTGACCGGCATCCCGGGATCGATCGGCGGGGCCATCCGGATGAACGCCGGCGGCCGCTTTGGCGATATCGGTTCCGCCGTGGAATCGGTGATGCTGATGGATATCGACGGCAATGTCCACGAGAAGAAAAAGCCCGAATTGATCTTCGATTATCGCTCCGCGAACATTCGGGCGAAGTTCATCCTCTGCGCCCAACTCAAGCTGACTCCCGGCGAGCCCGAACAGATCCTGCGAACCGTCAAAGAAGGTTGGATCTACAAGAAGAACAGTCAGCCCCTGAACACGAGAAATTGTGGCTGCGTGTTCAAGAACCCGCCGGGGGCCGCCGCGGGGTCCTTGATCGACCGGGCGGGCCTCAAGGGTTTCCGGGTTGGCGGGGCCATGGTCAGCGAGAAACACGCGAATTTCATCGTGGCTCAGGAGGGTGCCACCGGTCGCGATGTCATGCAGCTCATTGAGACGATCCGGCAAAAGGTCCGCGGGCAGTTCGACGTGGAGCTGGAGCTGGAGATTGAGGTTTGGCAGTAGAGATGCTCTCCTGGGACGTGTAGGACGCATGGAACCTGTAGGACCTGTGGGAGCGTTGGAACAAAGCGCGAATGGGTAAGACAATTACCGGGCAGATGAGCAGGTGCGACAAATCGCACATGGAAGAGTCCATAAGAGTGGCCGTATTGCGGGGAGGGGTGGGACGGGAGCGACCCGTGAGTTTGGAGAGCGGCCGCTGCGTTATCGAGGCAATGCAGCAGGCTGGACTGGATGTGGTCGCGTCGGATATCCAGCCGGAGAATATGCAGGTCCTCGACCGGAAGGACATTGACGTTTTCTTCCTGGCTCTGCACGGCGAGTTCGGCGAGGATGGACAGCTCCAGCAGATCTTTGAGAATCGTGACCTTGTCTATACGGGAAGCGGGCCCGAGGCCAGTCGCTTGGCGTTCGATAAGATGGCGAGCAAACGCCTCTTTGCCCGTGCCGGCGTGGAGGTGCCGGCGGTCGTGGAATTGACACGCGATCGGAAGCTGACGGAGCTCGAGAAACAGTTTCAGGGGCTGGGCGAACGCTTCGTAGTCAAGCCGATCCGCCAGGGCAGCAGCGTCGGCGTGCACGTAGTCGATAGCCGTGAAGAAGCGGTTGCCACCGCCCGGCAAGTACTCGCCGAGTTCGGTGATTGCATGGTGGAATCGTTCGTTCGGGGCCGCGAACTCACGGTGGGCATTCTCGGCCGACAGGCGCTGCCGATTATCGAGATTCGCAGTAAGACTGGTTTCTACGATTATCAAGCCAAATACGTGGACAGCCGCACGGAGTACCTCTTCGACACCATCGCGGACCCGGCCGTGCAAACTCGCATCCAACATGCGGCGCTGGCCTGCTTCGACGCGCTGGGCTGTCGCGACTTTGCTCGCGTGGATTTCATCCTGAGCGAGGATGGGACGCCGTACGCGTTGGAGGTGAACACCATCCCCGGTTTCACGACCCACTCGCTGTTGCCCAAGGCGGCCGCCCAGATCGGCCTGTCGATGAGCGACCTCTGTGTACGGATCGTCCGGACGGCGTTGTCCCCGTGCAACCGTCGGAGGAAATGAACCGTTGGTCATGATTCGGTAAGGGTGCAATTGGAGTTGAGGCTTCCTGTGGCGCGAAGAACGCAGAAGATCAGTTTCATCGAACGGATTCGCTCCTGGAGAGACTCCCGAGCCAAACGAGCAACGCTTCGGGACTGGAATTGGGTAGCGATTTTGAAGGTCATCGCGGTGCTCACCTTTTTGGCGGTGTCGGGCGCATTTCTCCGGTACGCCGAGGCGTACGTCAAGACGATCAGTCCGGACCCGGAGGGATCGTTGATCCTCGTCGAGGTCCCCGGCTGGGCCGACATCAACCTGCGGGAGCGCGTGGCGCAAGTCGCCGGCGGCAAGCGGTTCCCGCTCACGGAAGAGACCGCGGCAGTCCTGGCCCGCAACCTGGCGCCCATGGCCTGGCTCACCGATGTCGATGTCCAGGTCACTCACAACTCCGTGCGCGTCAAGGCCCGGTGGCGTAAGCCCATCGCCATGATCGATGTCCCGGAAGACCGGGCGAAGATCTACGTCGATCCCGACTTGGTCGTGCTGGACTACCTGCCGCTGCCGCACCTGCCCATTGTCGAGATCAAGGGCGTGGAGCTGAAGATGGTGCCCCGGCCCGGGCAGGTGTTCGATCAGCAGGACTTGGCGGCGGGAGTCGCCCTGGTCGTCCTGCTGCACCGCATGGACGCCCAGATGACGCCGAAGAACCCCCTTCTGGAGCATGTCGCCAGCATCGACGTTCGCAACTTCAACGGCCACAGGAACCCTCGGGAGCCGCACATGACGCTCCGTTCCAAGGACGGCACCCAGATCATCTGGGGCGCCGAGATCGGCGAGTGGTCCAAGCAATTCGAGGCCAAGGACGAGCAGAAGCTGGCCAAGCTCTATGCTTATTACCGCGACTACGGTTCGCTCAGCGCGGGGGCGAAGTACATCAACCTCCGCGATCCGCAGGACAAGATCCCGAAGCCAATCGACAAGTATCGCCATTGAACGCGCCGAGCGCCGTCGCCAGGTCCTGATACCGATACGACACCCTGAGCTCCTCGCACAAAGCCTTGAGGCGTCCAAGAGCCGCTTCGCTCAGTTCACTCTGGAAATCAAGATCACCGTTGCAGCAGAAGATCCGGCATCCGGTGAAACGATGCTCGTGAACCGTACAGATCGATCCGTTCTGGTACGGACATCGGCCCGTAGTCATCCGCTTGAGTTCCGGCGTGCCGAGCTTGGCAGCCAGGTGCATCAGCTCGGGCGGCGTGACGAAGAGCCGATGATCGTAAGCGGGAAAGTCGCAACAAGCGCCGCACGCCTGGCAACGACCGGCACGGGCCGAGTCCTGCTTCATCCGCGCATCGATCCAGTCGTAGATCGCGGCTACCTCTTCGACGAGGCGGCGTCCTTGGGGCTCTCCCACCATGGCTTATTCTCTCGGATTGTCTCGATGTCTGCACAGGTATAGAGTCGGCCGCGATTGATACCCGGGCACCGCAGCGCGGCCCGGTTCCAAGCCTCCGGGCTCGACAGGTTCTCCGGCCAGAACGGCCAACTGCGGCACTGCGCCGGTCGAACCGGATAGATCGCACACTGCCTCGTGCCCCCCACCGACCGCAGGAAGATACAGTCCTTGGTAAGGCTGTGCTCGACAATCGTAGTGCGGGTTTTCACCCGCCGCAGAAAACGCTGCCGCAGTTCCTCCGGCGTGAGGTTCAGATGCCCGGCGATCAACTCGATCTCCGGCTGGGTCACCCAGATGTACCCCTCTCCCGGCCCGGCGCAGCACCCCCCGCACGCCGCACACTCAAAGTGCAACCCCGCCGCATACCATCTTGTCGAAGCAATTTCGTTGACCACAATACCTCAACGGTACTACACATTGCTGCACGCGTGAACCGGCTCATGCTTGGCGTACATGGACATACGCTCATTCAGACGGAGTGTTCTCTGAGATCGACGCCCATCGCCCATGAACGCACGCTCAGAACTGGCGTCGCTGCGCCGCCGTGGAGCGATTGTTCCCTTTGCGCATGCTCTCTGATGACTTGTTGCACACCTCAACCTTCACCAGTTTGGTCGGGTTGCCTCGCCTGCGAAAAACGTATAACCTTCGTGAATCGAAACAGAGAAGGTAGTTCTCGAGAATTCCTGTCCTGCCTAGGACATCGAACTGAGGCGATGAGAGCAATGGAGTGCCCCCTTCTTTCTCCTCCTGCAGATCTTTCAAGGACGCGACGGGGACGATCACCGGCACCTCCTGGAACACTCCTCCCAAATGGACTAGGACCGATCGCTCCAAGCCAATCATGGGGTCGCCGCTTGCGGTCGTGAGTATGACTGGTGGTTCGTTCGGGCGTGGCAGGCAGTCGATGCCCAGAGTCTTGGCTGTACATTCAGTCAAGGTGGATATATCCGCTGCCATATCCACGAGGATGTTGATCTCACAAGACCAGCGCTTCTCAGTGTCCCATAAGCGCAACTCTATGACGGGCGCCAAACCCACAGTCTTAGTCCCCCCGGGAGCCTTGTACTCGTACACCCGAGGTGGCCGATATTCCTTGGCGCTGACTTCGTACAAGTTAGCTTTCTTGAACGCAACTTGGCCCATCTTTATTTTACCTTGCTTCCCTTCGCCAAATTGGCTTCGACGATCGCGACCGTCTTTCCCCCAAACTTTTTGACTAGCTTGTCGAAATGCTGCACGACCCATGTGGGCTTGGGGTCTGATTTTTGCCTTCGCCTTTCACGAACCAGGCGACTGCACTCCTCAGCGAGTTCCCCAGTCATGTTCACTCCCGGTACCACTTTAGGCAGGTAATAGGCTCCTGCTCTGTTGACGGAAAGCCAGTCTCTCACGCTTGGATATGCCGTGAAAACCACGACTACTGCGTCGCTTGCAGTGAACATGACACGCTGCAGGAGCCTCATGAGAACCAGTCCACCATCGAGCTCAGGCAACTTGCCACGTGTCTCCGGCATGCGCACATCTAAGATGATCAAGTCGAAGCTGGCGTCGCTAAGCTTCTTGGCTGACTCACCCACACTCCCAGTGCACGTTACTCTGAAGCCCTTGTGCTCTAAGAGCCTACATAGAGTCCCCTTGGGTTCTTGCTGGTCATCTGCAATAAGTGCCCTTGGAGGTGACGTGGGCCGGGTCTTCGTTGTCTTCTCTGCCATTCTAACTCTCCTATCCTGGTTGGGGCAGCACTATTCTGAAGCACGCGCCTTGTCCTGGCACACCACATTCCTGGACATATCCCTTGTGGACTTCCGCTGCGCTCTTCACAATGCTCAATCCGAGACCGGGGCGGGATTGATCGCGAGTCCGATACGGATGGAAGATCGACTCCTTCTGGTCTTGAGGGACACCCGGACCATTGTCCTCCACCTCTATGACTATCGCAGACGGCTGCATACGAGCTCGTCCACGTTGTCGCTTGTACGCTCGAACGATAACCTCGCCCCCGTGCGTCGGTGCGAAGCGAAGCGCATTACCCACCAATTCGACCACCGCGTGCTCGAGGAGTTCAGGGTCTCCGATGATTGTGAGGGGCCCTCTCACCGAGAACTTGATGCGTGGGTCTTCCCAGAGTACCTCTATAGCGCGTATAGTGGCGGCAAGGTCAAACTTGCGGAATCTAGTCCGGTCCCACGCCTTCCCGAATCGCACTGCAAGATCTGCTGTGCCCTTGAGAAATTCCACGACTTCTTCGAGCTTTCCAACCTCTATTCGGTGTCGGGATCCTTTCCCAATTTTGACTACGGCAATTGTCCCCTCAAGCGCGGCAATTCTGCTGTTCAACATGTGTCCCATGCGCCCAGAGAACTCCACGAAAGCAGCCTTCGATTCTTCTTCGGCGTCCAGCCTCGCAAGAGTAGCACCAGCAATGCTACTGAGGTCTTCCAGAATGTGCAAGTCAGGCTCTTCTGAGAACTCGTATCTTCTGTCTGCGCCCACGCTGAGAACACCGTATCGCCTCTCCCCAAAGCAAACCGGAGCCAACATCGCACACGCCAGCACCGGAACTGCAGGATAATACGTCTCGCTTCGTTGTGTTCTTGCCAAGTCGTGGACGATTACTGCCCGACCACGACGCAAGGCCAGGCCCCCGAGCGATTCATGCACGGGCCACATCTTCTGGTCGAATTTCCCGCCCAGGCTTCCGGTGCTCGCTTCCAGTCTGAAGGTCCTGCTGTCTTCCCCCAGCATCATGAAGGCGTGCAACTTGCCGCTAGTCCCAAAAATCCGCTTGCACGCGGCAACTAATGTCTCAGCCACTGATTTCCTGGTCGCCGCGTGGCTCAGTTGAACAGCACACACCTGGGACGCGCGCAGCGCAACCCCAATACGTTCTCCCGCAGAAAGCTCCTCAATTTGGCGTGCAACATATTGCCCAATCTTCAGAAGGAGCACTTCATCCTCAAAAGTAACCCCCCCCCCGCCGATCTTGCCCGTCCGCGCCTTCTGAGGGACACGAATCACGCCGATGACGTCTCCCCGCCATCCATACAAAGGGACACCCAGCCACTCTCGGTGCTCATCACTGTCGCAGATGGTGTTGGTCCATTGGAGGCCTGGGTACTTTGCCAGTTCTGCCTCGTCGCTGATACTATTCAATCGCAGAGAGCAAGCATTCTTCCATACCCAACCCGTGAGCCCCTGTCCGCTCCTGTAAGCCGCTGTCCCTTCCAGACGCTTGCTGGGCGAGTAGTTGGTCTTCCTAAGAACTAATCTTGGTTGCGCCTTCCTTGTCTCGCGGACAACTGTAAGAACCGCACAGTACCTCGTGCCCAAGAGGGCCGGTATCTCCGAGACGCAGATATCAAACAAGTTGTCGACATCGGTCGCACGCGCCACTTTGGCGACAAACTGTGAGACTGCCTGCGGTCTCTGCCATTTCTCCAACATCGTCAGGATGCGGCTCAAGTCCTGGGCGAACTCCACAGCCGCCGCCTTGATTGTAGCTATTTCTTCCTTTGTCCTTCGTGGTATTTGAGCGAACTTGGCCTTCAGCGAAGCGTATGAAACCTGTGTCTCTTCACCCCCTCGTTTTAGAGCCCGGCGCAAAAGTGGGAAAGCCTTTGAGACCCCGTACGCCTCTTTTGTTCCTCGCCCTCCTCGAACGCCACCTAAGAAGAAAAACGCCACAATCTCGCCGCCGATCCGAATGGGGGCCACGAAGTCGAGAAGTCCTGCATAACAGCAAGTGTGCCATTCCGAGCGTATGCGGTGACAAACGTCCTTTATCATGTTCTTGATGCATATGCGGCACAGCGTGTACCCTGTCCTGGTTCCCCGAATTTCACTGCAGTAGGAAGTATGCCTGCGCTCGTAAGTGATCGGCTCTGCGTTCTTGTCCAAGATACCGGTCGAGACCCCGTATTTCTCGGAGAAACGGTCCTGCCATGCTTGCAGAACAGGTTTTTCAATCAGGTCCGTCAATGCTAAGCTCGGCCGAACCTGCCTAACATGATGCTGAACTCGCGTCCCCATAGTGCCTCGTGTATCTGGCCGACCTTTCATGAAATCACCAACTACCGACCTATGGCAATAACACTCCTCGGACCGTCGTAAATGAAGATCCAATTCCGAAGAATATCACGTCCTAAGATACCTTCACCACCTGGCAGTGCCTCATCTGCGGTAAAACCGGCCAAGGGCGCACCCTGGTTGAGAAGTATCCGTTTTCTTCCGGGGCCTAAGGCGTGCAGGTTGACGTATCGCGTCGAAATCTCCATTCTCGAGCCGCCCGGTCCGGTGGCGAGCCGCACCGCCCCCATGTCGGTGAGATCCATTTCATTGGCGGCAGACTCTGGAAACACTGAGACACTTGCTGAAGGCTCGATCCGCGCGTCCAGAGGCTTGACCTGACCCGTTCTGGGATTCTCCAATAACATGGGTATCCTTGGCTCCATTTCAGGTGTCGAGCTACGGCGTGACTGTCGCTTTCGTGCTTCACTAGCGAGTCTGCAATGAACGTACGAAGTCGGCATCGCAAAAGGGTGCCGGCGCTGAGTCCGAGCAAGGCCCTGACTTCTCGTGGGCGAAACCAGAGATCTCGCGATCACGATATCACCAACTTCTCCCCTCCAAATCATAGGTAGCTGCTCGCTTCCGGCCTTTTCCATCCGTTTGAAGATGTCAGTGTATAGAGCCGAGACATTTATGTTACCGGATTGATCGCCACCATGCTCCCGCAGACTCGCGAGAAGGTGATACGTGAACTCGCCATGGCCCAGTCCCTTGTCCTCCCGAGCCGGTTGATATGCCGTGCATGAACTTACAATTACGCGTCCTTCCACAGCCAATTCTCGTAACGATACGTCCGACGGTCGGCTGCCGCGCGCCCCCAGCAACTCTCTTCCAGCCGCTCCACTGAAACAAGCGTCAAAGAATATGGCAAACTGTCTGCAGTTCGAGTTATTGAGGTAAGCCTGAAGGGTCCTTGCGTGAAGGGCGGTGCGCACGAGTGAGTTCGTCGTCGTGTCAAAAAGGCAGAAGCAGAAATCACCGCGTCTGTCTGTCTTCCCATGGCCGGCGAAGTACAGAATAGCCGTATCATCGTACTTTGCTCGACGACAGATGAGGTCAAGCGCTTTGTTGACGTCCCAGGCGGAGGTCTTTCCACCGACCAGAAGTGACACATCACACTTCCCGCGTCTCCTGTCCTTCAGTACGCGTGCGATCTCGGTGGCATCCTTCTCGGCGTACTCAAGTGGCCCGAGTTGGGACTTCCGCGCATATCTGTTGATACCAACCACCAAGGCATGTCGCGCCATATTCCGTGCTCCGCTATTTCACTACTCCCCACCTGCGCAAGAGCTCTCGCGCCTCAGACAGAGATGAAAGACCGGAGACTTCCATCTCTTTGCCCGGACCGAGCTTTAGTTTGACAGTCACTTTCGGCCTCTGCTCCAGCCAGAACTTGATAACCTCGAACATCGCTCGGAAAGCGCCCAGAGAAATGCCGCTGACGATGATACAACCAAGGAATTCAGGCACACCTCGTTGACCCGTTCTGTCTTGTTCTCTCGAAGGGCGGAGCTCCAATCCTGGTGCCGTCTCCGACAAGTTTCTGTAAAGCATCTCCAGGTCGGCGTTCCAAGCGGGGGAGCCCGCCGGAATTCCAGGCGGCGGAGCAACCTCAATAGCAACATCGAAAACGTCTTCAGACATGACCACACGCCAAACACTATCTGACATTTTGAGTCCGAAACGTGTCAGCTTGCCTCGTAAGCCTGTCTTCTTGACAGAATACCAGATCTGCCTGGAACACGCAACAGGCGGAAGAACCCGCTACACTCCCCTGAGAACGGCGACAAACCTCTTCGTTGAGTTGTCCTGCTCAGAGGATCGAACAAATGGATGAACAGTTGTCATCTGACTGCCTGCATTTGAAGGGGCTGGATTCACCACTTCAGCACGGCGCCGGTGTCGGCGCTGGTGGCCATCGCGGCGTACTTGGCCAGGCAGCCGGTCTTGATCCGCGGCTCGGGCGGTTTCCAGGCCTTCTTGCGCTGGGACAACTCTTTCTTGGTGAGTTGGACGCTGATCTTATTGTTGGGAATATCGATCTCGATGATATCGCCGTTCTGGAGCAGGCCAATCGGGCCGCCGACCGCCGCCTCCGGGCTGATATGGCCGATGCAGGCGCCGCGCGTGCCGCCGCTGAAGCGACCGTCGGTGATCAGGGCGACCGATTCACCCAGCCCCGCGCCCATGATGTAGCTGGTCGGGCTGAGCATCTCCTGCATGCCCGGGCCGCCTTTGGGGCCCTCGTAGCGGATGACGACGACATCGCCCGCCTTGACCTTGCCGGCCAGAATGCCTTCGCCCGCCTCTTCCTGGCTGTCGAAAATGACCGCCGGACCGGCGTGGGTGAGCATGGCCGGAGCGACGCCCGCCGTCTTGATCACGGCCCCGTTCGGGGCGAGGTTGCCGCGAAGAACGGACAAGCCACCGGTCTTGGAGTAGGCGCTCGCCAGCGGATGAATGACCTCGGGATTCTTGATCTGGGCGTTGGCGATGTTCTCGCCGAGCGTCTTGCCGGTCACGGTCAGGCAGTCGAGGTTAAGCAGGTTAGGGACGTCGCTGAATTGCCCCGGCCCTGCGATAGCCCCCCCTTCCTCGTCGACGTCCTCGACGTGCACCTTGCTCGACGGCGA
>CAYHAJ010000361.1:0-29094 GCA_964354535.1 uncultured Pirellulales bacterium | reverse complement strand
CGTGACATGTTAGTCGTCAATGTGAAAGGTCGCCCCTGGGTTGACCGACAGGCGGGTATTTCAAACATTTCAACTACCTTGACTTTGGGAATAACCTCGCTCTGCCTCCACAGGGGCTTTTTTCTTGCGCCCACCAAGGTGGCTATCCTGGACGGGTTGTCTATCGATGCGATAGAGGACGATCGGGACGACGCTCCCCATGTCGTCTGGATTCATGCATGTGCTGAGATGACAGAGGCGCTGCGCTTGCCTCAACAAGAGCACACGCGAGCGACTGGTCAATTCATGTTCGTCGAAGTCGGCGCCGGGATTACGGGCAGGACGATATGCGACGGGTGGTCACGGTCATGGTAGACGGTCTGCGTAGCCTTGGTCCAGGTCGTGCCAGTGCCGCAAGGCTCGCCCGTATTGAGATTGCGGTCGAAGCGGGGGAAATTGCTGCTGGAGATTTCCACGCGGATTCTATGGCCGGGCAGAAAGACGCTGCTCGTGACCCACAGGTCGATTTCGTATCGGCATATCTTTCCCGGGTCGAGCAGCTTGGGCTCGCGAAGTGAATCCCGATAGCGGGCCCGCAGGATGCCGTCGCAGAGATTGAAAGGCCGCCCATCCGGGTGAACGTCCACGAGCTTGGCCGTCCAGTCGGTATCCCGTGCGGAAGTGGCCGCATAGAGGACGACTTTCACCGGGCCCGTGATTTCGAGATCGCTCTTCAACTCCTGACTGGTGAAGACGAGGACATCACGGCGGGTCTCGGCGGCGGTCTGGTCCTTCGGGCCGGCAGGGCATCCAAACAAGTTACATCCGCCGAGCGTCGGAACGGGGTCATTGGGGTCGTAGATGAACTCGTCCGACGGCTCGCCGAGCGGCTCGGCTGTGCTCAACGTTCCGCTGCCATCGCGCGTCTGGGCGGTTCCCTGGCTGTGCAGGCAGTATTTCGTGTAGCGTGTGCCCTTCGGAGGCCACGCTTGCTCATCCCGCCACACGTTGCGTCCCATTACGAAGATGCGGTAGGGCGACCATCTATCGACGCCGTTCTCCATCCCTTTGAGCCAGTGGTCAACCCACAGCGTCTGCATCTCGCGCAGGTTGACTACGGAACCCTTGCCGAAGTCCAGGTCGCCGACCTTGCCTGTGCCGCTGATGCCATGGGTCCACGGCCCCATCAGCACATATTGGTGGTTGCGGGCGTCGGACGACTGTGACGTAGCCCGGACGGCGTTCACGTGGTCCAGTGTGGTCTTGGCGAAGATATCGTACCAGCCTCCGATGGCAAGGATGGGCGTCCGGATGTCCTGCCGGCGGTCACGTACCCCGCGCGCGGCCCAGTAGGAATCGTAGTGCGGGTGAGCGACCCAGTCCCGCAGGTACGGCACCGGGTAGCCGAGGACACGGTCCCAGTCCGCCAGGGGCAGCGTTCGGTAGGCTTTAAGCCAGCCAGCGCCGTCCCACGAGGGCACTTTCACGCCTGCCGGCGGCGACGACATCAGACTGCCCCAGCCCATCATCAGGCTCAGGCCAAACGCGCCATCGATATAGGCGATATCCCCGTACGGGTCCACCAGCGGCACCCGGGAGACCATGGCCTTGAGGTATGCGCCGGCGTCGGGTGCGGGCGCCCATTGGGTGAAGCCGACATAGGAGCCGCCCATCGTGCCGATCGCACCGTTGCACCACGGCTGGGCCAGAATCCACTTATGCGTGTCCGAGCCGTCCGGCGCCTCATTCACAAAGGGCTCCCACTGGCCCTGCGACGCCCCTCGTCCGCGGCAGTCTTGGCTGACGAAGACATAGCCCCGGGCCGCATAGTACAGGCCGTCGCCGTGTTTCTCGTCTCCCTTGCCGTAAGGCGAGCGCATGAGGATCACGGGCCATTTGCCTTCGGCTTTAGGCAGGAAGATGTTGGTCGAGAGCTGGACACCGTCCCGCATAGGGACGCCCACCTGTGTCCGAACGTCAACTTGATACGACTCTTGGCCTGTGACAACAGGTGACCATAGGGCAGAGCAGGCGAGCGAGAGGTGCAGAGTCCGAAGAAACCATTTGCTCATGGTTCGTCCCTTCATGGCACGTACTCCCTGTTGAATGATCTGGCAGTCCGTGGCTAAACGATTCTCCGCGGATTGTACCGTCAACGGTGAATCCCGGCAATCGCGTCCCCCGCAACCCTTATAACCCGCGGGCTCTCTTTCACTGAATCGGAAAGAGAGCCCGTCACATTAGATGGCTCTCGGAGGAACCAAGAATGGCAAAACCAACAGCGAAGTTTCGGGCTGGCCCAGTGTCGGCCGCGATTTGGGAAAATGAGATAACCGTGAACGGCAAGAAAGCCGTGATGCTCAAGGCGAGCATTGAGCGACGGTTCAAGGACAAGGACGGGGAGTGGAAGTCATCGACGAGCTTCAGCCGGAATGAAATCCCCTTGGCGGTGTACTGCCTGCAGAAGAGCTTCGAGCACATCATTGGAGCGCAAAAGGATGACGACAGCGTGAACGAAGAAACGGTTTATTGAAGGCGGCATTTTGCCGCTTTTCTTCTTTCTTCTTCTCACTCACTTGACCGCAGCTGTGTCGCGCCCATCGTCACCTTCGTGCATAAGCCAAGAGCCCTAATGCTGACCATAGATCACTCATAATCCGTCGCAATAGGCGATGCCGGGCAACCCAGCCCCGTACCGAGGCTGAGGTTGCCCCAAGAGGCAATCCAGAGGTGATGAAAATGGGACGATGTGCTTTGTGCAAGAAGCCAACCGCGGAGAGCGAGCTCATCGGCCGGTTGTGCAGCCGGTGTGACCACATCCAGGGCGATGTCCTGGCGGACCTGCGGGCTGAGTTCAATGCTGTACGAGGTGGTGCGGATGAAACGGGATGAACTGAGAAAGGCCGCCCGCGAAGCCCTGGACAAGCTGATCCGGGATGTCGAGGCCGGCATGAGCGAGACGCTGCAGCAGTACTTGAAAGCGATGGGCAGGTTCCATCGCTACAGCGTCGGCAACGCGATACTGATTCAGTTGCAGAGGAGCGATGCGACGCACGTGGCCGGTTTCCGGGCGTGGGAGCGGCTCGGGCGGCATGTCAAGAAGGGTGAGCATGGCATCGCCATCATGGCCCCCATTGTGTACCGACGTAGGGCTCGGCCAGATGACAGCGACAAGAACAAGGATGCAGACGAGGAGACAGTCTCAACGTTCAAGGTTGCGTACGTCTTCGACATCAGCCAGACCGAGGGCAAGCCGCTGCCGGAGTTTGCCCGAGCCAAAGGAGATCCTGGGGCATACCTGGAAAGGCTGGAGCGGTTTATCTTGGACAGAGGCATCAAGCTGGAACGCCGCGAGAGCCTGAGAATGGCTGAGGGCGTGTCGGTCGGTGGGACGATCCTGCTGAAGGTGTGCCTGGCACCGGCTGAAGAGTTCTCCGTTCTCGTCCATGAGTTTGCCCATGAACTGCTCCACCGGGATACAGCGAACCGACCGAAGGAACGGACAGTCCGGGAGGCTGAGGCAGAGGCGGTGGCGTACGTTGTCTGCCAGGGAATCGGGCTGGATGCGAGCACCGCCAGCAGCGACTACATCCAGTTGTACGACGGGAACAAGAAAACATTGATGGCGTCACTGGAGCGGATTCAGCGGACGGCAGGGGAGATACTGGAGGCGGTCACAGCAGAGGGCGGAAACAGCGAGGACACTCCTGACAGTCTGGCGAGCGTGGCGGCGGCGGCGTAGAGGGCTGGACATTGCCGGCGGACTCGACTCAGCAGCTATCGTCCATTGCCGTTCAGGCCCTCCTTCATCAATCTCCCCGGCCTGAACGTCACTCGGCGCTTCGCCGGCACCTCGACCTTCTTCAGCGTCCGGGGATTCTGGGCCATGCGAGCTGGTGTCGCCTTCGTCTCGAAAACGCCGAAGTCCCGGAACTCCAGGCGGTTTCTCTGAGCGAGTTCGGAGGTGATTTCATCGAAGAACTGTTGGACCACCCTCTTGACGAGCGATTGCCTCGTGCCGGTCCTCTCGGCGATGCGGTCGATCAGGTCTTTCTTCGTCGTCGTTTTCACGGGTCAGCTCCGGGCACGTTGAAGATACACATGCGAGAAGTGTACGGGAGAGCCGGCCGGGGGGCAAGCACGGACTCGAGCTGACGGCGCGGTGGTGCTGATGGGAGAGGTCTTCTCTCTGCTGGTTTTCAGCTTTCGGTATGGCCGGACAGGTGTTGCTGTGGTAGAATCGGCGTCGTAGCCAGGGACATGGCAGGGGAGTGCTTATGAGCCAGGACGACGACCATGTCGAGGAGAGGGATGATGATCCCGCGAGGACCCTGGATGCCACCAATTCGATGAAGGTCCGTGCGTGAAACGCTGGCAGGCTCTCCCCATATTCAGAAACCAAGGGTCACGCCAGACGGGCTACGCGGCGTTCTTGAGGCGATCGGCTGCGGTTCGACGAGAGCCTTCTGCAAGACGCCGACGAGCCGCCTGAAAGGTCCGGGCATGTGTTGGCACCGAGAAGGGGCCGAGCCGATCACGCCC
The DNA here is from genome assembly GCA_964354535.1 of uncultured Pirellulales bacterium. GTDB lineage: Bacteria > Planctomycetota > Phycisphaerae > Sedimentisphaerales > Anaerobacaceae > PLanc-01. The sequence goes on along the minus strand of CAYHAJ010000361.1, from coordinate 24,573 downwards.
CTGATCGCGCTGGGACAGTCTGATACCGGGGAACGCAACGGGAAGGTGCAAATCAAAGCCGCGTGATCCCGCCAGAATATCTGGGCACGATGGGTGTCCGTGTCGTGCGGGTGTCTTAGCTTTCCCGCAGGACTTGCTGTAGACTGAGCGTTTACAAAAGGAGCCTCCTATGAAGCAACGACCGACAATTCTCGTCGCCTGCGTCATCGCCTGGGCCGTTCCTTCAGGCGTGGCGAAACTGAACGCACAGTTACCCGCTTCACCACCTGCTGGGATCGACAACTACGAGCCCGGCCCCGACTCGAAGCCGCAACCAGGCGTGCCGAGAGGGAAAACGTTGACGTTCACGTTTGCAGGCTCGAAGGTTTTTCCCGGCACGAGCCGGACCATCACCGTCTATGTGCCGGCGCAATACAAGGGCGACAAACCTGCGTGCGTCTACGTGGGGCTCGATGCGCTCGGCTTCGGTGTGCCGGAGGTGTTTGACAACTTGATCTGCAAGGGCGAGATGCCCGTGACCATCGCGGTCGGTGTGTCAGCGGGCACGGTCGCGTCGATGAACGAAAAGGAGAATCCGCGTTTCAATCGCAGTTTCGAATTCGACGGCCTCAACGATTCGCTCGCGCGTTGCATCGTCGAGGAGATCTTTCCCGAGGTCGAAAAGCGCCAGACCCCAGATGGGCTACCGATCAAGCTCTCGCGGGACCCGAGCGACCGCTGCGCCGGTGGCGGCAGCACCGGCGGCATCGCTGCCTTCACGCTCGCCTGGGAGCGGCCGGATTTGTTCCGGCGCGTGTTCTCGGCCATCGGCACGTTTGTCGGCATGCGCGGCGGCGACCGCTATTCGGTGCTTGTGCGCAAGACGGAGCCAAAGCCGATTCGTGTCTTCCAGCAAGACGGCGAGAACGACCAGTGGATGGGGGGCCCCGAGGTCGGCGACTGGTGGATGAACAATCAAACGCTCGACCGCGCGCTGGAGTTTGCGGGTTACGAGCACCAGCACGTGTGGGGCACTGGCCCGCACAGCGGAAAGCACGCGACGGCAATCTTCCCGGACGCGATGCGCTTCCTTTGGAAAGACTGGCCAAAGCCAGTGCAGGCGCAGACGGCGAGGACGCAGAACGTTGTGCTCAGGGCGATCCTCGATCCCGATGCGTCGTGGCAGCTCGTTAGCGACGCGGGTGTGGCTTGCGATCATCTCGCGGTGAATCCGCAGGGTGAAGTCTTCTTCCATGACACTGCGACGAAACGCACGCGCAAGCTGGGCGTCGATGGCAAAATCAGCGATGAGCCGGCGATTGCGGCGGACAAAGTGTTCGCGTTCGCGGCGGATGGTCGCGCGGTGACAGTTGATGGCATCAACGCAACCTGCGTGACGGCGACGAGCAGTGGCCGTACTTACGCGACCGATGCAGACGCCGGCAAAGCCTGGCTCATCAAGCCCGACGGCACGAAGACGCTGCTCGATGAGGGCTTGAAGCGTCCGACCGGCATCGCGTTGTCGCCGGATGGATTGTGGCTGGCCGTCATGGAGAGTCACACCCACTGGGGTTACAGCTATCGCGTAAAACGGGACGGGACTGTCGAGCTAAAGCAGCGATTCTTCTGGGCGCACGTGCCGGATTGGGCCGATGACAGCGGGGCGGGTGGCGTGTGCATGGATGTTGACGGGCGCCCCTATGTAGCCACGCGTATGGGTGTGCAAGTCTTCGACCGCAACGGCCGTTCCCGCGGTATCCTTCCCCTGCCGACGGGCGAAGCGACGAGCGTCTGCTTCGGCGGCGCGAAGTTCGACATGTTGCTCGTCACAAGCGGCGGCAAGCTTTGTCAGCGCCACATGAGGACGGTGGGCGCGCCCTCATTCACCGTGCCCATCAAGCTCCCGCCGTGGGGAGGAGGCTAATGTCATACGTGCCAGTGTAGTGGAATGCGGGGCGGTGTAAAGGCGATGCTCGATGGGGGACCGTGAAGAGGGGGCCAGGAGACGCGCCCCAATGGGCGATTTCTACAAAAAGAGCCCGCTGCTACGGGGCTTCGTTGAGGCACTCAGCCAGCCAGCGAGCAGAAGGGAAAGTGTCCCCCGAAGGGGATCACTTTATAGCGCATCAATTGGCTGTATCCATAAATCGGGCTCAAGGGAACCTCCGGTGCGGTAAATGGCGTCAGGGATCCCGACTTACCCTACGGACTACTCCAGCCAACCGCCCATTATACCCGCATGACGATGCGAATGCCGTAGAAAACGGCCTTGCGGAATCGGTTGGCGCCATGGCCCCCATCTCTCGTGCTGAATCGCGGCCAGTCCCCACCTTTGAGTCCTGGCCGCTTGGGCCGGGGGAGGTACAAAATGACAGACATTTCCATCAGGACAATGCTCCTGGAATTCGTGGATTACAACGGAGCAAGCCACATCCGGGAGTTGCATATCGAGATACTGCGGCACAAACCCGATACGCCGGAGCACACGATTCGGGCGCGGCTGTCCGAAGCTGTGTCGGACGGGGTACTGGACCGACTCGGTGACGGCTTCTACGACGTGTATGCTGAAGACGAGGGCATGACGTCGGTGGTCTCGTATCCGAACCGGTGTTCGCTCTGGGGCAGCTCTCGGTACAGAGGCAACTGCGACGGGCGGCTTATCAAGGATCTCATATTGCGCTATGGCGCGGTTAAGGTTGCCGACCCGATGCAAGGGTCAGGCACGAGCCGGGATGTTGTTGCGGGCTTGAACCGGTACAAACGGCTGGGCATCAGCTACTGGGGCGGCGACCTCCGCAGCGGTTTTGATCTGACCAAGCAGGAGCTGCCCGGCAGGTTCGACTTCGTCTGGATTCACCCGCCGTACTGGAACATCGTGCGGTACAGCGACAACGGCACGAACGACCTGAGCAACTGCGAGAGCTACGAACAGTTCCGGGAGCTGCTGATGGTTTGTCTGCGGCGTTGCTATGACGCATTAGATGTGGGCGGCCGGCTTGCCGTGTTGATTGGGGATGTGCGGAGAAGCGGCAAGTACACGCCTATCGTGAAGGACGTTCTGAACTTCCCCTACGGTGAAATCCGCAGCATCATCATCAAGGTGCAGCACAACTGCACCAGCGACCGCAAGAGTTACGGCAAGCTGGAGGATGTGCCGATCCGGCATGAATATTGCGTGGTGTTCAAGAAGACGGTCGAGGGCGTTCAGGCACTGCCTGCGAGGGAGCAGTGCCCAAATCAACGGCAGTGAGGTAGGGCGAGGAGCGGAGGTCTTGGGATTGCCGTGAACAGAGACAGTCGACCGAGGCCGAGGGATTTGCACAACGGACGGCGGCTGGCCGGGACGACGGGGATTGTGGACGAGGCGGCCGCCTCAAGTAGCCGGGATTTGCGTCGATAAGTAAGATCAGGAAGGAAGGAGCAAAGCCCCCAACGTCCTGAAGCAAAGGCCAAGGAAGAGGCAAAAGGCCCCCGGGGGCTTTGTGTCAACGAGAAGTGCACTGGCCGCCCGGGATGGGGCCGTGGGCGAGGCGGCGGATTCGGTCGGCCAACTCTGTCGGGGATGTATTTCGAGCCTTTCTGTGATCTCTCGCCTGACGAAAGCGGCAGAATCGCGCGGCTATAGCCACCTCTTCTTTTTGAAGATGGCTATCTGCAAGACCACCACAATAGCCAGCAGGAGGATAAATATCATGAACGCGGATTGGTTTTCCGCCCCGGGAACGCCGCCTACGTTGATGCCAAACAGGCCGGTTAGAAAGCCCAGCGGAAGGAAGACCGCCGCTACGAGCGATAAGACATACATTCGCATATTCAACTGTTCGGAAAGCCGATTGGCCAATTCCTCCTGGGTGACCGCTGCCCTATCTCTGGCAGAATCCAAGTCCTCCGTGCAACGAATAAGACGATCGGTTGCTTCTTTCAGATGCAGCGTGTTATCAGCACTTAACCACGGAACATTCTCCGCCTGCAGCTTCATCATTGCCTCTCTCTGAGGAGACAGATAGCGCCTCAACATGATTGCCTCTCGCCTTATTTCCGAGAGCTTGGTTCGCAGAGCATAGTTTTCCGCGGCCACGACTTCTTGCTCCAATTGTGCCACTCGATCCTCGATATTCTCAACAGTGCCTTCCATTCGCGATATGAGATGGTTCGATAGACCGACGAGGAATTCACCGGTGGTCTTGGGTCCTTCCTTTTCGTCGAAGGACCTGACAATGTCTGACTCTGAAAGCAACTTCCTTCGGCGTGTGCTGATGACTCTTTTCTCATCCAGCCATACTCTAATGGCAACCATATCTTCTGGATCTGACCCTGGGTTTAGATTCACCCCGCGCAGTGCAACAAGCATTCCACCACCCATAAGCGTGGTTCTCGGACGGCTCTCTCCCGTCAGAAGCACTGAAGTAGACACCTCATCCAAACCGCTCTTGTTCGAAATCCACTCAACCGCGTCTGGGCTGGTGTAATCGAAATGAAGCCAGATCGGGCCCTGTCCCGGTTCCCATTGCCCCACGTCCCCCCAACCCAGTTTCGTGGCACCTCCTTCTCCATCAAGAAGGTAAGCACATATCAGTCCCTTTGTCTCCATGTGGCTGTCTCCCAGAGATATTGTCTGGTTTTCGCATCCGATAGGGCAAATCCACTCGGCCAGCGTTGTTCGACCAATCGTTGAAGGTTGATGCAAAGCGATCACTACGCCGGGCCATTCGGAACTACCATCAGGTCTTCAGATTGTCAACAGTCGTTCAGAAAGGAGTATAGCTGCCCGGGAACCCCGATATCAGTGACCGACTCGTAGGAGTGAGGGCCGCCCGGGACGGAGGCGCGGACGAGGGTGCGGGATTCGGAAACTGGCGGGGGCTGGCCGGGAGGACGGGGGCGTGGGCGAGGGTGGGGATTCGGACGACTGATGGTGGCCGCCCGGGCCGAGGGAGCCGTGGCCGAGGCTGGAGATTTGCAGCGCCCGTAGATGAGGGTGGCCGGAGGTTATCAGTAGTCTTTGAACCTTTTCATCCACGGGGGCCAGTTTTCCGCTTGGACACCGCCGGCTTTGGTCAAAGGACCGTGGGTGTTGAACTCGCGGTGCCATTTGAAGGTCCAGAGTTCTTTCAGACCTGCCCTTCGAATGGACCAGTCCATGAAGATGCCGTTTACGGATCCGTGATGGCGGTTCATGCAACAAGGTAAGGAACTGTCAGTCCAGACATCCTCGGTTGCAGGAGGACTGCCGACACTGGAACGACACGCCCACCACAGGACACTGTCCAGCAGCAGCGGGATCTCGCTGGCATCTTTCGAGGGGACGGTCTGCCAGTACGTCGGCGCGGCCGCGCTGGTGGCACGGGACTCTGGCATGTACTGGGCCCAGATGTTCAGGCCGTAGCTGCAGTCCAATCGGGTGCGGCTGGCAGGGCTTTGCAGGGACCAGGGCGCGAATGTGCTGCCCAGGCGCCAATTGGACGAGCTAAGGACTCCGGGCGCCGGCTTCATCGCCATGGGGCACAGGAACAAGTCGTTCGTGTCCCGGTGATAGGGCCACAGGGCCTTGAGGACTTGCGGCCACGGTTCAGCGGATTCGACCCAACGCGGGAACCTCCCCTCGTTCTCGTTGGTGTACATCGTGAAGATGAGGCACCACTGCTTCAGATTGGCCTGGCAACCGATGCCCTTTGCTTGCTGCCGGACGCGCTGCAATGTGGGTATGAGGATTGCCATCAGCAAGGCGATGATGGCGATGACCACCAGGAGTTCGATCAAGGTGAACGCTCGTTGTCTGCTCATCGAACTGATCCCGTGCATGGAATATCGATCGGACACAGATATGCTACCCGCAACAAGGCCGAAGAGCAATGGACGCGCCTGACATACGGTTCGCGAATCGCTGCACGCATGATCCTCGGCTCTCTTTCCAATCCTTGGTAAAGAGAGCCTTTCACGTCAGATGGAAGGCTCAGGGTGAAATAGAATGGCAGGACAAAAACCTGTGGCGAAGTTCAAGGCTGGGCAAGTCTCGGCTGCGATTTGGGAGAACGAGGTGTCGGTGAACGGCCGGACGGTGACCATGCTCAAGGCGACCGTGGAGCGACGATACAAGGACAGAGACGGACAATGGAAGTCATCAGCTAGTTATGGCAGGAACGAGATTCCGCTGGTCATCTACTGCCTGCAGAAGAGTTTCGAGCACATCATCGAGAGCCAGCAGGAGGAGGAGACAAGCGTAGAAGAGGAGACGGTGAGCTAAGCCTTGCCCTTCAGCGACTCTCGTTTCCCGGAGAGCCGCTTTGGCTCCCATGGAGGTGAACCAAAATGAATCAACTGGTGAGAACGACGTTGCATCTGGAACAGTACCGGTGCCAGCGCTGCGGCCGGCTGTTCTACATCAATGCCCTGGACAGGACTGACCTGGACCTGGATTTCGGCTGTCCGTACGGCTGCGATGACAACGGCAGGCACGTGCAGGATATTCGGACCGAGGTCACGGACGTAAGGGGGGTGAACTGAAATGGCCGGAATCAAAGACTATCGGATTGTGATCGAGCTCTGTGAGGAGGAGTTCGAGCTCTCGATGGGCCGAAAGCCGCGCGACCAGGATGAGTTTGATGACTGGGCGCGGTTGGCCCGGAAGGGGTTGATGAACGGCCACATCGACTGGGACTTGTTGTATGAATGTGTCTGCGATGCGATGACTCGTGAGGGGAAGCGACCATGGATTCGGTAACTAAGGAGCAGATCATCTTCGCCCTCGAAGACGACAACGAGTTGATGACCGCCGCGCTGGAAAGCGATTTGGACGACGAGAATAAGCAGATGAACCGGGAACTGATCAAGAGACACGAGGAGATCCTGGCCAAGCTGGACAGAGGCGACGTGCTGAACCAAGAGGACCTGCAGCTCATCCGTGACGCCAACGAGATTCACGTGAACGACACACTGAACCTGAACGGCCGCCACAAAGAGGCAGTTGCCCTTGATGAGTGGCTGGACAATATGATGGAGTTGAGCATGGAAGAGGCGATGAGGATCCTGGAGGAATGGCTGGACAGAGATCCGAAGACGCCAGCGCGGGCATACCGCGCCTTGCATACACTGTGGGAGGAGGCGACGCCGAACGGCATAGCCGCAGGGCCTGGATTTGATGACGCGGGCAGGTGCCTCAAGTGCGGCAGCAGGGTGTCCTTTGCGGATGTGACGGACACGGTCGTGTTTGTTGGCGGCGAAATCGTCAAGCGGTACGACGGCGATATCACGAACCGCAACTGCGTTCGGTGCAGGTATCCGGAGCAGTATCCGGACTACGAGGATTACGACGAGGGTGATGGAGAATGAACCTGACTGAGTTCATCCGGCAAAACAGCATCCAGTGCAGCGGGGGCGAGGGCTTCGTGCACAGCCCCGAGTTTTTCAAAATCCGCCAGTTTGAGCAGACCTGCCATGCGATCCGCGGTGTTCCATTCCTGGAGCCCGAGACGTATCAGGTCAGCGAGTTCGACGTGGCGCTGAAAGGCTCAGTCCAAGAGAAGTGGGATCGGCAGGAGAGAAAGACCAGGAGACAGTTCTTCATCGATCGGGTGTTCAGCCATCCCGGGTCGCCCGAGGGCGTTGAGGACGCGGTGCCGGCCGGCCCGAGCATTGATGAGGCCGTGGCGGCGCTGGAAGCCGAGCGGGAGCGCTTCGAGTTCTTCCGGCGGTACGACTTGATCGACACTGGACGATACTGGCTCAATCGGCAGCTCAAACGATGCTTTGTCGAGGATGGCCGGGTCGTTGTCTTGGCCTCAGGAGGTGGTGGGCATGGCTGAGGATTCGTTAAGAGCGCTGGGCAGCGATCGCCAGCTTGCGTTGCTGCTGTTGGAGCAGTGGCGCCGGGAAATCGAGCGAGCTGTTGACCGAATCAAGAAGCCGGTGAATCGCTCTGAGCTTGACCGCTGGTTCTGCCGGTAGTGGTACAGGACTGAGGCCAGATGCAGAAGAGAAGATCACATTGGCAATCATCGGGCAAACCGACGCGAGATCGGTACGCATGGAGGTGATGAAAATGGAGGAGGAAGAGGGTACGGCAGGGCCTTGGGTGCTGCCGGTCGTCCAGTATGGGCCGACGCAGTACTTCGCGGACCTGCGTCTGCGGCAGTTCAGGAACGTGCGGAAGCCGCACGAATACTGGGATTTCGAGAGCGAGCAGGGGCGGGAGATGTGTGAGCGTAGCGGCATTGTCATGTGCCACGAATGCAGGATGGCCGCCATCATTTCGCCGGCCTTGGATAGGAAAGAGCTGCGGTGCATGAACTGCCTGGCGTTGCTTGTGCCGCGGGTGAGGCTGTGAAAAGCTCTCGTCGTCCAAGGGCGGATCGTGTGATAGAATGAGTGCCGTCCCTTTGGGTATGGCGGTGGATTGGGGCGGCGAATCGGCGTCCCTGCGTACCCATAGCTGGAATCAGGAGAGGTCTCAGATGGACATGTATTCGCCGGGATCCGCAAAACCGGGCAAGCTGTCGTGGCTGGGAAAGGTCATCTGGGTCCAGCCCCGGATCAGGCTGACGCGGTCGTTTGACGAGCGTAGCCACACGTACTTGGGCTACGCTCTTCGAGTCCAGGGAACGGTCGGTGATGTGAGCCGGGAGTTTCTGGTCGGCATCGGCAAGGGTGCCCATGCCAAGCATCAGTTTCAGGTAGGCGACATCGTCTCTGGCATGTCAGAACCGGTGGCAGACGACCAGATGGAGGCGGTGGAGTTCTACAAGACCAGCGGCCTGAAGGTACTGGAGCGGGCAGAAAGGCAAACAGCGGAGCCGCCGCCGTGGTTGGGTGTGCCGCCGGAGCTTGAGACCTACAGGGTGAGGGGCCACCGGCGGCTGGATGCCCGGACGTATGAAGCGAAGTGCCAGTGTTGCCTCTGGGGCTGGAAGATGGCCGTCGAGATGATCATTGACCAATGGAATCCGTCGGTCAGGCGGTACCGGCAGGAGACCTTCTGCTATGGGCCGAAGTCATGTCCCTCGTACAAGGCCGGTCCGACCCGGAAGGTACCCGGCAGGAAGGGCATGACTTGGGAGGAGGAAGACTGGGTGGACGAGGATGCGACTTCTCACCGGGGGATGGATGGATGAGTGAGTCGGGCGTTCGGAAGATGGTAATGGGAGGACTGCGCAAGATGGCAGCAGTGATGAATCGGCGTACAACGCTGTTGCAGGTGGCCTTGTGTGTGCTGTTGTCGGCTGGACAGACGGTGGCACAGCAGAAGGTACGGCTATGGTACGATGAGGCGGCTTCCAAGTGGACTGACGCGCTGCCGCTGGGCAATGGCCGACTGGGGGCGATGGTCTTTGGCACCGTGCCGAAGGAGCACCTTCAGCTCAACGAGGAGAGTCTGTGGGCGGGTGAGCCGGCAGATGTTTATCCCGAGGACTTTGCCAAGAACCTGCGCACCCTGCGGGGGCTTGTCTTGCAGGGGAAGATAGCGGAAGCCCAGAAGCTGGGATTGGCAAAGCTGACGGGGTCTCCTACCTCCTTTCGCTCCTACGAGCCGCTGGCGGATTTGTGGATCGAAATGGACCATGCGCCGGAAGTCCAGGAATATCGCCGGGAGCTCGATCTGCAAACAGGCATCGCCGCGGTGGAATACCGTCTCGGTGATGTCCGCATGGGACGCGAAGTCTTGATGTCCGCGGTGGATGACGTAGTAGCCATCCGTCTCTTTGCTTCGAGGCCCGGCATGATTGGCGCGAAGATTCAACTGACGCGTAAGAAGGATATGAAGATCACTGCCGTAGGCTCTAACCGGTTGTATGTGGACGGCCAGATTGTTGACGTCCCTGCGCCGGAAGGTTACGACGACAACCCCGGAGGATCAGGGCCTGGCGGCGCCCACATGAAGTTCGCCGGACGTATGCTGGTCCGCACGGAAGGCGGGACTACCCGGGCCGAGGGCGAGGCGCTGCGGATCGAGAATGCGGACGAAGCGGTCCTGCTTTTGACGGCGGCAACGGACTACAACCTTGAAGTGATGAACTATGACCGCTCGATTGATCCGGGTCGACGGGCGGAGGCCATACTGAACAAAGCGGCAGACAGGCCGTGGGGCGATTTGCGGCGGGACCACATCACCGAGCATCGCGCCATGTTCGAGAGGGTTTCCCTCGACCTAGGCGGCTCCGGTCGAGACTCAATTCCTACGGACGAGCGACTCAAAAGGGCCCAGGAAGGCGCGGCCGACCCGGCGTTGGCCGCTCTCTATTTCCAATACGGGCGTTATCTGCTCATGTCGAGTTCACGGCGCCCGGGACAGTTGCCGGCCAACTTGCAGGGAATCTGGAATGAGACGATGTGGGCGCCGTGGGAGTCGGACTATCACCTAAACATCAACCTGCAGATGAACTACTGGCCCGCCGATCCGGCCAACCTGGGGGAAACGCTCGATCCGCTGGCAGATTGGTTCCTCAAGCTGACCGAGAAAGGCAAAGTCTCGGCGCGCAAACTCTACGAGGCCGACGGTTGGGTGGCCTTCACGTCCACGAATCCCTTCGGCAGGACGACCCCGAGCGGCTCGACAGCGAGTTCGCAGTTCGAGAACGGAGTCTTGGACCCCCTGGCCGGGGCATGGATGGCGATGACACTGTGGGACCATTATGAGTTCACCCAGGACAAGGCCTTCTTGCGGGATCGGGCCTACCCCGTCCTCAAGGGCGCGGCGGAGTTCATACTGGATTGTCTGGTTCAGGACGGGGACGGCTATCTCGTGGTGGTGCCCTCAACGTCGCCCGAGAACGCTTATGTTCATCCCGCCCTCAACAAGCCGGTTCGCCTTACGAGGGGGTCCACCTACCACACGTCGATCGTGCGGGTGGTCTTTGAGGCCGTCGTCCAGGGCTCGAAGATCCTGGACGCCGATGCACCACTCCGGGCAAAACTGGAGGCCAGCCTACAGAGGTTACCGCCACTGCGAATCGGTGCCGACGGTACAATCCAAGAGTGGATTGAGGACTACAAGGAGAGCGACCCGAAACATCGTCATGTGTCCCATCTGATTGGTCTGCATCCGTTCTCCCTGATCGGCGAGCAGGATGCCAAGTTGCTGGAGGCGGCCAAGAAGACGCTCGATAAACGAGGTTTTGGTGGAGACGTGGGGTGGAGCAATGCGTGGAAGATCTGCTTCTTTGCTCGACTCGGTGATGCAGAACAGGCCCACTGGTACCTTGATCGCCTCATCGGACGCAACGCGTTTGGCAACCTCATGAATGCCTGCTGGCCGGGCCGGGTCTTTCAGATTGACGGCAACTTCAGCGGCACGGTCGGCATTGTGGAGATGCTGCTCCAGAGCCACGGTGGGCAGATCCATCTTCTTCCGGCACTACCTAAAGCCTGGCTGGACGGCAAAGTCAAAGGCTTGTGTGCTCGGGGAGGCTGCGAGGTAGATATCGAATGGCAAGGCGGAAAACTCACACGTGCCGTTGTTCGGTCACGGCCCGGCGGGCCCGTGCGGATCAGATACGAGGATCAGAGAAGGACGGTTGATATCGCCAGAGGCGAGAGTTATAGCTTTGTTCCTTAAAGGCTATGGAAATCGGCGTGCAAGGGGGAAAACAGGCGCGGACGTTCCCGAGTAGCCTGCCGGGGAGAGCCCGGAGGATCGCGTTGGCAGCATCCAATCGTATGGCAAAGGAACACGAACATGAATAAGGTGGCCTCTCTCATCTTCACCGTCTTTGTGCTGGCGCCGTTGGCGGCGGTCCAGGCTGCCGGCAAATCCAACATTATCTTCTTCCTCGTGGATGATATGGGGTGGCAGGAGACCTCCGTGCCATTCCACACGGAAATCACTGCGCTCAACCGCCGCTACCACACGCCGAATATGGAACGGCTCGCCGCCCAAGGGATGAAGTTCACGCAGGCCTACGCCTCGGCGGTCTGCTCGCCCTCCCGGGTCAGCGCGCTGACGGGCATGAACGTCGCGCGGCACCGCGTGACGAACTGGACCTTGCGGAAGGACCGTTCGCCGGACAATCCGAGCAAACTCATTCAGCCGCCGGACTGGAACCTCAACGGCGTGTGCACCGACGCCGGTATCGAGCGGACGACGCAGGTCACGCCGCTGCCCGCGCTGCTGCGGGCCGCCGGGTATCGCACCATCCACGTGGGCAAGGCCCATTTTGGCGCCCAGGACACGCCGGGCGAGAATCCCCTGCATCTCGGTTTCGACGTGAATATCGCCGGTCACTGCGCAGGCGGGCCGGGCAGTTATTGGGGCGAGAAGAACTTCAGCGCCGCTTGGCGTACCAAGCCGCCGGATCTCATCTGGGACGTGCCGGGCTTGGAGGCGTATCACGGCAAGAACATCTATCTGACCGAGGCTCTCACCCTGGAGGCGATCAAGGCCGTCGAGAAAGCGGTCGCGGACCAGCAGCCGTTCTATCTGTACATGGCGCACTACGCCGTCCACGCGCCGTGGGAGAAGGACGAGCGGTTCTACCAGAAGTATGTGGATGCGGGCCTCAAGCCGTTCGAGGCGACACTGGCCTCGATGATTGAGGGCATGGACAAGTCACTGGGCGACCTGATGGCGACGCTCGACCGTCTCGGCGTTGCCGATAATACGATTATCCTGTTCATGTCGGACAACGGCTCGCCCTCGCAGTGTCCGCCCAACCTGCCGTTGCGGGGGCACAAGCTCACGCCCTACGAGGGTGGTATCCGCGAGCCGATGCTGGTGAAGTGGCCCGGCGTGACGAAGGCGGCCACGGTCTGCCGCGACCCTGTGGCGATCGAGGACTTCTTCCCGACGATCCTCGAGCTCGCCGGTGCGGAGTGGCGCGGGAAGACACTCCAGATGGTGGACGGCGTCAGCCTTGTGCCCCTCCTCAAAGGTCAGGGCAAAGCTCCGGCAGATCGGGCATTCGTCTGGCATTTCCCGCACAACTACGGCGGCCAGGGACCGTTCAGCGCGATTCGCCAGGGGCCGTGGAAACTCATCTATCACCATGCCGACCGTCGGCTGGAACTGTTCAACCTTGACGATGACCTCAGCGAGGCGCACGATCTGGCGAAGGATCATCCGGCAAGGGTCGCGGAACTCGCGCAGCTCTTGACGGTGCGGCTGCGCGCGGAAAACGCCCAGATGCCGGTGGACAAGGCGACAGGCGAAACCATCGAGTTTCCAGCGGTAGCGATGGTCAAACCGTCGGCGGTGTGCGTGCCGTGCATCGGTGATTCGATCACACTTGGCACCGGCCCGCGCGAGCAGAATTCGTATCCAGCGCGACCGGCAGCCTTGTCGGCTGGCGTAGCTGGGTATAATGGGACGCGTGCCGTGCAGGAGTAAAGCCTATGGAGACCAATGGAAGATCCTGGAGCGAGAAGAAAAGAATGCCCAACCAGAACGGAGGTTGTTGCGGATGCCCCCATGGTATTGACCGTCGCCGCTTCCTCAAGGGATGCAGTGCGGCGGCTTTGGGCTCATTGAGCCCGATGCTCCTGGGGAGCAGCGGAGCGGCGGGCGAAAAGGTGCGCCTGGCGCTGGTGTTCCTGGCGAACAGTAAGACGACGCCTGAGATGTGGCCCTATCCGAACTATGACTGCGAGCTGCGCATCCGGGAGGTCAGCAACGTGCTGCGCGAGAGGTGTCACCAATTCGAGTTCACCTCCGTGGTGGTGACCAGTCCCGCCGAGTATCAGAAAGCTATCGCGCTCAAGGATTCGGTGGATGGCTACTTGATCTATGTCGTTACGCTCAATTGGGAGATGCGCCTGGGGCCGTTGGTGGAGCAACTCGGCAAACCGACGATCGTAGCGGATGAATTTCTGGGCGGTTGCGGCTCGTTTCTCACCGGGGTCAGTGCTTTGCGGAAGAAGGGCATCCCGTTGGCGGCCGTCTCCACGACCCGGCTGGACGATCTGGTCACCGCGGCCCGCGTCTTCGCTGAGGTCAAGAAGCCCGGCAGCACCCCAGCCCTCTTCGCCCGCAACTGCGAAGCGGCCTATCGCCAGACCTTCTCCGGCATGAGCAATCGAAGGTGCCGAGAGGACAAAGTGGCGCTTTCCGGCATCAGCGAATGCCTCGGGCGGTTGAAGGAGGCGAGTTTCTTGGTCGTAGGCAGCGGGAAGCCGGGCACCGAGCAGGTCTTCCTCAACGGAACAAAAGCGATCTATGTCGGCTTTGACGAATTCAAAACCCATTACGACGCGGTGGACAAAGAGCAGGCCGCGGACTGGGCGGAACGATGGATCCACGAGGCAGAGCAGGTCCTGGACGCTACGGCGCCATGGATCAGGAAGGCCGGTGGCATGTATCTCGCGATGCGTTCCTTGATGAAGAAGCATGGGACGGAGAACATTACCATGAACTGCCTGGGCGGGTTCGGCGCCGGCCAAATCGAAGCGTATCCCTGCCTGGGTTTTCGTCAATTGCTCAACGACGGCCAGCAAGGGGTGTGCGAGGCGATGCCCGCGGACTCGATCTGCATGTTGATGGGTCGTTTCCTGACGGGGCGGCCTGGCTATGTTTCGGATCCGGCGCTGGACACATCGAAGAACCAGATTTGTTACTCGCATTGCATGGCCCATACGAAGGTTTTCGGTCCGCAAGGGCCATCCAATCCGTTCCGTATCCGCACCTTGCATAACCGTGATCCGCGTGGCTGCTGCGCCCAGTCGTTCATGCCCGAGGATTACCTGACCACCACCTTCCAGGTCTACCTGGGGTCAAAGACCATGGTGATCCATCAGGCCCGGACGGCGGGCAATTTGGATGTGGACCGCGGGTGTCGCACCCAATTGGCGGGCGAGGTGCGTGGTGACATCGGCAAGCTGTTTAACCACTGGGAAGGTTGGCATCGCGTCACTCTTTATGGCGACGTCAAGGAGCCGCTGAGCGAGTTAGGCGAGGCTTTGGGGCTGAAAGTCGTCGCGGAGGCGTAAGGTCTTTGAAGAACTCATAGCCCCATGGAACTCCTGGTCAGTCCACACCTTGTCTCGCCTGGTACTCTCGCGCAGTCGTTGCCCAGCAGCATGAGCCGCGATGCCCGAGAGGCTTTCTGAGCCCAGATTCCGAAGTCAATCTGTCGGCCGGTGGCCGAGATACAGAGAGCCCTGGATGAGCTGAGGATTTCGCAACAGTTGCGTTGCGAGGGGTAGCCTCGGACGTTTTCTTTGCCCGCAGGTCTATCCGTGGTTCCTACGCCGCTCCGGCTCGCAAGCTCGGCGCCGCGTTGCCGAGAAGCTCTCAGGGGGCGGCAACGGTCTTCTCACCCCGGTTAGGCAGGGGCAGGCATGCCAGGCGGTTAGCCTTCAGGTAGGCTAACCGCCTGGAGGTAGAACAAAATGGCTAGACGGAAAAGATGTGAGTTCGAGAGGATAGTCGGGCAACTGACAGCCGAGGGCTGGAAAGAACAGAGGTGGGGGGCGACATACCTGAACGGCACCCTGGGAGTCCACCTGCTCAAGGATGGAGAGGTCATCACTGTGCTGCAGGACTTCGCCCCGGACGAGGAATTCGTCGAACAGGAATGGCCGGCGTCAGAGGACAAATAGGGGAACGCAGAAGGGGCAGGGGCTCATCCAGAGGGTATCATCCTCCCCGAGGGTCACGGGCGGTACGGCATCCGGGACGGAGCCGGGGTCTGTGAGCCACACGGGGGGGAACCTCTGGATTGGGCATTTCCTCGGCGAGGCGAGATGCCGCCAGGGCCGCCCAACACGGCTGTTCGATACCGGCAGAGGCCACTTCTTTGCCTGTGGTCTCTGCCGAACCTGCATCTTCGTGGGCTCCAACGTGCTGAACCGTTGGGGAGAAGAGACGCAAGACCTCTGGCGAGCCAACCGCAAGAGCGTGGAGGGGTATGAGTGGCTCGAGTAGGCAACCGTGTGAGGGCCGGTTGGAGCGCGGTGCGTGCTGTCAGCCGGCGGGCAACACCGGTGCTTCTCAGCGGTCTCCCTGAGGGGTACTTCCTGGCCTTGCCTCCCTGGTGTGCGTTGAACCTCTTCGGTTCAACCCTCCCGCAGAGAGTTGATTTGGGAACCACTTCGGGGGCCGAACGTTCCGCCGAAGCCGCTAATTGGAATTTGCGGTTTTCAACTATTGTGCTCGAAAGCCTTCGAGCCTACTGATTTCTCTGCGGAAAACCGCAAATCCCTTACGCGGTTCGGCAAACGTCCAGCTCCAGCCAGAAGTGGCCCCCAAATCAATATCTATTCTTCCACTCCGTCTCTCGACAGGCGTGTCGAAAGACGGAGGTGTTCAGCATGGACAGGACAAGTCTCAAAGCATGCGGTGGCATCGTCACGCCCGCCGCGGCCTTACGTGAGGAGCAGCGTCGGACTCAGTACGGTACGCTGGCCGACTTGCCGGACGAGGAGCTGGCAGACCCGGAGGAGCTGGAGCGGGTTGTGTACAAAGAGATATGGTGGCCCATCCTGCGCTTGCCGCAGCAGCGGTGGGAGTGCCCGATTCGCCCGAACATGGACGAGGACGGCCGGGTGGACTGGGGCGCGTTCGGCACCGTGGACTTTGACAGCTACCGGCCGCCGTTCAGCAAACTCCGGTACAAGGCCCAGCAGCTCAAGGAGAGGCTCAAGGACATGGTGATAACGTGTGAGATGATTGGCGACCGGATTCCCGGCAGGGCCAAGTACCAGGTACTCAAGCTGGTTCGCACGGGCGTGCTCGACACCGATGACATCGCGCACGAGGACATGCGGCGGCTGGCGCTGAAGTACCTTGAGGTGTTACGGCTTCGCCAAGAGATTCAGGAGCTCCAGGAGAGGAGCCGGGCAAAGGAAGAAGAGAAGGCGGCGAAGCTTTGGGCTTCGCTGGGGTGCTGAGGCACCCCCTTTCTGCTTACAGGATGGGCAATGTGAACGCCTGAGTGTTCTGTCAGGAGAGCGGGTTTGTGCGAGGGTAGTCGCCGCTCCCTCAGTCGCGGCGACAGCTGTTCCTGTTTGCCGAAGTGCTCGGTTGCGGTGCAGATTTGGCCAAGGGCAGGTGCAGTCTCTGTTCGTGAAAGGGCGCAGGGGCGGTACGGTTTTCGGTCGGGAGAGCGGTCGGTTGCGGCGCAGATTCGCGGCAGCGGTGGTACAGGTTCAGTGCCGAAAGCGGCAGTGTCAGGGTACGGTCTCGGGTCGGCGTTCGGTACAGTCCGGTTCAGGAAAGCGTCGCGTGGCGGTACGGTTTCGGTCAGGGACGGGTGCAGGTTCGCAGTCCGGAACCGTAGCGTGGCGGTGCGATTCGTCAGCCGATTCGCGTCGGGTACCGGTGCGGTTTGCGGGCGTGATGCGGGACGTAGGCAGGACTGTTTCGGGGTTTTGAAAGGACGGTAGAAGTCTGTGGAAAGGGCTGCGTACGGCACAATAGGGCAGAGCGAGGAAGTGCAGATGAGGGGGTGCGGTCGTGCCCTTGCAGAATGGCGGGAAAGGGCTGTGTAGGGGCACAATAGAGCAAGGCCAGGAAGTGCAGAGGAAAGGGTGCTGTCGTGCCCTTGCAGAATGGCGGGAAAGGGCACGGCAGGTGGGAGCGGGGTGTTGAAGTGCCTTCGGCACTATGGCGACTTTGCGCTGCGCTCCAAGTCACCGCCCGGCGCCGCTGACGCGTCGCCTGGTAAAAAGGCGAAAGGAAAAGAGGTTGCGTGCTGTCAGTTGTGGATGACAGGATGTGGGTGTCAGAAGGGTTTCAGGGGTCGATTTGAGGGTTTCTGGGAATCCGCAGGGTGTGGAGTCTCAGAAGTGCTTGTAAATCAAGGGTTTAGGTTGTGGATAAGTTGTGAGAATCTATCAAAAACAGTATGTAAATGCCCCGGATTCGGAGCCTCACAGATTACCCAGCTTAACAAGAGTGCCGGCCGGGCACGGGATACTGTGCCCTGCCAGATCGGGTGGAACGAGCCCGGTGGCGGGGAGGCAGCGTCGAGCGGCTGGCGGGCAGAAATGGTGCAGATGGAGAGCGGTATGTCCGGCCATGGTCATGGCCTGATAGGAGGCCTGATTGGGTGAGATGGATCGGACGGGACTGTGCAATGGGCACTTGGGACTTCGGTGAGGTGTGAAGCTGAAAAGGTGTTTTGGAACAAGGACTTACGGCGGAAAACAACGTCGGCTTCATGGAAGAAATGCAGAAATCCGAAGCTGAAGCTGAAGCCAAAAAGCCTCCCATCTTCACATCTGGGGCAGGGCCTCCCGCCCTTCGGGTGTCTGTAGGGGAAGGGCGAACGAGGCGTCCGAGCATGCCAAGTAGGGCACCCACACGAGCCGTCGGCGTGGCAGAAGGGACACGTCGGCGCTGTGGTTTCTATCCCCGGTCGAGGCACAGCCAGCAGGTCTCGGCGAGCCACTTCTCATACGCCAGTGCGGCCAGGATATCCTCCTTGTCTTTCGACGCCGCCCGGGCAAACTCCCCGGCCAGATGGGCGGACTCCTGCTCGGCTCTGGCGCCGATGAGCCGGATGATTTCATCTTTGAACGTACCCATGGTTGATCACCTCCGGGCCCGGGAAATGCGCGGGTGTTAATAAAGACTGCGCTTTTGCCGGCCCGTGGTTTTGTCACCGCCGGGTAGCTCTCAAAATGGAAAAGCTTAAACACCAGTGGCACATTACCACCTCGCAGGAGTGATATTGAGGTGGCAAAATGTACCCGAACGCAACCATAGGCAAGCCGCATTCCGGCCCGGAATATGTACCGTATTTCTACGCCGCAGGCCTCTTCCTGCGGGACAACATGCCCCGGCCGCGTGCGCCTTTGGAGGTTCGCTTTGTACCGCCTGCCTCGTATGATTTCACCTCGGATCTGACCCAGAGACGAGGCTATCCCGTACCCCAGACCGTCGAACAGGTGATTCGAAGAGGGTACCTTGCTATTCCCGAAGCGGAGCCAGAGACAGCCCTGATCTCCGACAAGAAACACACCGCCCGGCTCGGACTCGATGACATCATCGGGCAGATCCGCAAGCGCTACGAGATCTATGACAAGAACATGTACGAGCTCGAATGGTCCAAGTGCGAGGCCATCAACTGTCTCTATCGGCATGAAGGTTCGCACGGCCCGACAGACAGCAAGGTCGAGTATTCTGTGAGCAAAAGGATGAACGAGCTGTACCAGGAGCAGCGAGTCGAACGCGTCAATCTCTGGCGGGATGTGTCCAGGATCAGACTGGAGTTGCCTGAGAATGCCCAGCAGTATCTGTCTGCTTACCGTAAGGTTTCGATCCTGGAAGATGACGAAGGTGATGCTGTTTGATCACGCGAGCGCAGGAATTGTGCCGGCAATTGAAGCCGGTCCTGGGCACGAAGATCGACCGTTTGTGGTCGGCGTACCTGGCGGAATCGGATCGCGACGGCAAGGCGGACGTCGAGCAAACCCTCGAGCTTTTGGCCGCCAAGCATCTGGGCAAGAGCTACGAGCCGGACCGCTCACCGTTCCCACCGCCATCGAAGAAGTTCGCCGGAAGCGGCGACATCCAGGTGGGGACTGTGTCCTATGGCGGCCACGACCTGTACCCATTCTATTTGCAGAGCGACCGGCTCAAGGAACACATCCTGGTCGCCGGCAGGAGCGGTTCGGGCAAGACGAATCTCACCTTCGTCCTCATGGAAGGCATCATGGCCTCCCGGATCAAGGTACTCGCTCTCGACTGGAAGCGCGGCTACCGGGACCTCGTGGGCCGCCACAAAACGCTACGGGTTTTCACCATCGGTCGCGATGTCGCGCCCTTTCGGTTCAATCCATTGATCCCGCCGGCCGGCTGTGAGCCGCACCTTTGGATCAAGCTGATCGTGGATGTGATTGCGTCGGCGTACCTCGGCGGCGAGGGTGTAATCAGCCTCCTGGTCGCAGGGATTGACCACCTGTACTCACAACTCGGAGTCTTCGACGAGACCCAGCGGGGCTGGCCGACGATCCAGGAGTTGCTCGCGTGGCTACGCACCGCGAAGCTCAAAGGCCGAGCCGCGATGTGGCAGGCCTCGGCGGAACGAATCCTCTTGGGCATGACCTATGGCGAGTTCGGCGCTGTCTTGAACACCCAGGACAACAGCCATGTCGCCGAGCTTTTGGACCACAACGTTGTTCTGGAGATGGACGGTTTATCGAGTTCGTCGGACAAGGTGATGTTCTCAGAGGCCCTGACATTGTACCTGTACCGCTACCGGCTCGCGCAAGGGCCGCAGAAGAGACTGACCAATGTGATTGTCCTCGAAGAGGCGCATAATCTGCTCCTGAAGAAGTCCACGGAGTCCAAGGAATCGGTTCTCGAAACCTCCATTCGAATGGTCCGCCAGTACGGTCTTGGCTACATCTTCGTGGACCAGTCGGCGTCGCTGCTGAGCAAGGTCGCCTTCGCCAATTCCTACGCCACGCTCGCCTTGAGCCAGAAGCTGCGCTCGGATGTCCAGGCGATGGCCGGGGCCATGAACCTGACGGATGAGCAGAAGGAGGCGCTCAACACGTTGCCCATTGGCACCGCGGTCGTTCGCCTGGCGGATGAGCATCCAGAACCATTCCTCGTCAAAATCCCCCTTTGCCCGATCCGGGAAGGGGGCACATCGGATGCGGCCATCCGAGCCCAAGTGGGCAGTTGTCACAGTGATACCACGTCGAATAGAGCCCCACAGCGCCAGCCGGAAGCGATTTCACCGATTCCACCTCATGATAAGAACAGTCAAAATGACCATGAAGGCAATCATGAAGAAGATACCCGCCCACCATCCCCCCCGGAATAAGAAGACAGAAGATCGTCCTCTGATTCATACCCACCACCCGGACAGAACCTGTCCCGGGAAGACCAGAGGTTCCTGGCGGACATCATCGCCCGCCCGTTGTCCACCACGGTGTCGCGTTATCATCGGCTGAATCTGTCCCGCCGGCGCGGCAATGCCGTCCGCGCGTCGCTCACCTCGGCGGGCATCATCGAGCGCATCACCGTCGCCACCCGCTCGGGCCAGGTGGTGCTGTTCCAGCTGACCGATGCGGGCAGAGCCCTCTGTTCTGCGCTCGGGATTGAACCGGGCCCCACACCTCGCGCGAGCCTGGAGCACATGTTCTGGGTGGAGCGGACCGCGAAGCATTTTGAGAACGACGGGTATGAGGTCAAGCGTGAGCACCCCGTCCAGGGCAACGGCGCCGTGGACATCCTGGCTACGCGGCCGGGTCACACCGTCGCAGTGGAAGTCGAGACGGGCAAGTCAAACACCAAGGAGAACCTCACCAAGATCGCCCATGCGGGGTTCGACCGGATTGTATTGGTGGCCACGTCGCCGGCGGGGAGTGCGGCGTGTCAGAAAGCGATAGGGGAGGTTGCGGGGGGCCCACCGGTGCAGTTGCTCACTTGGCTGGACATCTCATAGTGCTTAACCGGGGGGCAACGGACTAAGCATCTGGACATATGTCCGACCGCTGGCAGTAGGTGCCGAACTGGACTTCAGACGGGAAGCCGGTGCGTGGTCTGCTGCGTGCTGGGCAAGGTTCAGGGAGGCGGACCGCCAGCGCAGTTGATGAGGTAGGGAGGCAATTCCCAGTGCGCTGCCAGGGGTATTCGGACTGGTTGTACTCTACCCCTCTGCGACTACTTATCGGACGTGACCTCTTAAGCCTTTGCCGGAGAAGTACTTACGCGCGGCAGCTTTGCGATCTCGTCCGATTCATCTGGGGCGCGCAACAGGCGCGCCACAGGATGGCCCTCGCGCGATGTCTCAGAGGCAGCACGAGCACGGTCCACCACGTCCTTGCGGACCGCCAGGTAGAAGCGTTCGGTGGTCTCAATGCTGGCGTGCCCAGCAAGTTCCTTGGCCTCGTGCAGGCTGAGCCCCTGGGTCACCCAATGGCTCAGGCAGGTCCGCCGCAGATCGTGGAATGTGCCGGTTTCGATCCCCGCTAAGTCGCGGATCCTATTGAAGTGGTGGCAGAACTTCGACAGGGGCGATCGCCCCTTGTCCACGCTCCATTGTCCAGCATGGCGGAGTTCTTGGATGACTTCATACCGCGCCGTCGGAACGAAGACGTAGGGGTTTCCTTCGGGCTGCGAGACTTGGTGTGCCGCCAGCCGGCTCACCAACTCAGCGGTCAGCGGAAGCGTTCGTCGATCGGTGTCCTTGATGTGCCATTCCCAGGTATCGGTGCGGTTCTTCTTCGGGGAGACTTCGACCGTCATGTTCGCAAAGTCGATGTCCCACCAGGTGGTGTTCATCAGTTCGCCGCGCCGCATGCCGGTGGCCAGGCACATCCGGATGAGAAGCTCCCATTTGCCGGGACGGCCTCTCTCCTCGTATTGACGGGCGGCCTTGCACAACTCATCGCATTCCTGGGCTGTGAATACCCGCACCTTTCGCTTGGCCACCTTGGGCGGCCTGAGTTTGCGCAGCGGATGCCGATCGAGTTGGCCACGGTCTTCTGCCAGTTGGAACACCCGTTTTAGGTGTTTGATCTTCTTCGTGGCCGTCCCGGCCGAGAGCGCCTGGCCACGACAGTACTGAATGAACCGCTCACCGTGCTCATACCGAACCTCCTGTACATTGATGTCACCCACGCACTCGACGAAATCCTCCATAGATCGTGCCGTCTCCCGGAGAGTCGTCGCACGAACTTGTCCCTTGGTGCGCGCGAGGCTATCTCGGAAGAACTCCGTGAGTCTCATCGATACTGGTCCAGTGACATTCACCCGCAGTTCCAGTTCCTTCTCATACCGCTGACGTTCTGCCCTTCGCTTATCCGCGTGACCGAGGGAGATCTGATGCCGTTTCGCGCTCGTATCCACGTAGTCGAGCATGTACCGAAAGGACTTTCCATCACGCGAGGGTCTCATCCTAAGCCTTACCAGCTCTTTCATTGGTCTAACCTCCTTTCCGATGCTGGCCAAGGGCTTGGGTTGGTCCAAGCCCATTGTACCAGATCAGCCGTTCAGTTGCCATAGGTGACGTGACGCTGAAGCCACTGCTTTACTGAATCTGTCAGATAGACCGTCTTGCCACAGAGGTGAATTCGGGGCAGGCCGTGCTTGCGTTTGAGGTTCTCGATCACATGTCGGTGGTCTCTGGCAGTGCTGATCTCGGGGATGCGGAGGAAGCGGACGAGTTCCTCTTCTGTCATGATGGTGGGGCAAGGGTAGCATCTGCCTTGTGAATCCAGTAAGATCCCTGGTAGCTTCTGGGTCTGTTCCTCGGTGTTCATGGTTGTGCCCTCGATAGTTTCTTTCGCGTATCGGCGAGACCGATGGATCATTCCAGGTGAAACCGGACACTCGGGCACCACCCACGGCCAGATCATCATTTGGAGCAGCGCGATGGCCGGCCAGGCTATGTGGTGGGAACTCGTGGGCTCACCTTCCTCTTAACATGGGCCCTCCCTCACGGGAGACGGCTACCGAACCCAGGAAGTGGCTTGACGAATCGGCGTGAATCGGTACGCTCGTAGAACCTGGAACAGTGCGATCGCGTTGCAGGCGGGCCTTTGTTTCTTCTTGCTCGCCAGATGGAAACCAGCTTTGTTGTGGTGACAGAGCCTATGAGAACCAGAGCATCTTCCCCAATCGTCATTGTAGTCACATCCCTCGTCTGGCTCGCGCAAGCTTCCCAACCGGCGGGATTTCCCTTCATCCTTCCGGAGAAGAAACCGGACCAGCCATTGAGTGCGGCGATGGAACGACTCTACCGCGATTACCTCGCGCCCACGCCCGAGTCGAACGAACTGTACTCGACGTTCAAGTTCACGCCACTCGGAGGATTTGACTACCACGACGGGGACGGTACGATCTCCCGGCGCGATCCATCCAAGGTCATTCGCGCTAGCAACAAGTACTACGTCTGGTACACGCATCGCCAGACCGCCGCGCCGCCGCGCGGCGCCGCCTTGGGTAGCGATACGGTTCCTTCCACCGACTGGGACCTCGCGGAAATCTGGTACGCCACCAGTGAGGACGGCTTCACGTGGCAGGAACGAGGCGTGGCCGTTCCACGTCCCCCCAAACCTCACCCTGGCTGGCGCTCCGTGAGCACTGCCGACATCCTCGTTTGGAGAGGGAAGTACTACCTGTACTACCAGGGCTTCCTCGAAATGTCCGGTAAGCGAGGCGATGATTGTCCCGTCACGGCTTCGGTGGCGGATTCCCCGGACGGTCCGTGGCAACCCTGCAACAAGATCGTCATTCCCAACGGCGCTCCCGGTGAATGGGACCAATACTCCATCCATGATCCATACCCGCTCGTATACAAGGGGAAGATCTGTCTCTACTATAAATCCGACTTCAACAACGCGCAGCCCCACGTTCGCGCGCATGGACTGGCCACGGCGGACGATCCACTCGGTCCGTTCACGAAGCACCCGCTTAACCCCATCATGAACTCCGGCCACGAGACGACGCTATTTCCGTTCATGGAAGGCATCGCCGCATTCGCCATTCACAACGGCATCGAACACAACACGATTCAATACGCACCGGACGGCGTCAGCTTCAGGATCGCCGCGGTATCCAGTCTCATGCCGGTGGCCGCCGGGCCGTATGTGCCGGATGCCTTCACGGATACTCGCGATGGTCGCGGCATCACCTGGGGTCTGTGTCACATCACGGGCGTGGGCACGCAGGAGACCCGGCACAGTATCCTGGCGAGATTCGATTGTGATCTG
>CAYHAJ010000360.1:0-3894 GCA_964354535.1 uncultured Pirellulales bacterium | reverse complement strand
GGGCCGGTAGCGGGACGCATCCCAGGAGACGAGGGCCCAGGAATCGCAGAAGCCGCCGCGGAGGATGAGCTGGTTGAACTCGTCGACGTCCGATCCGGGGAATAGGGGATACTTCAGCTTCGCGGGACCGTACAAGCTGGTGAAGGTCAGGCGCAGCGAGTGCTTCTGCATGCGCCAGGGCCGGCGGCTGGAGCCACCATGCACCTCGATCTTGCAGTCGTACTGAAATCCTTCGGCGCCGTCCGGCAGAATATACTCAACGGAGCACTTGCGCTCCCAGCGGCTGAGTGGATTGGCCCAGATGCCAGTGGTGCCGCTGATGAAATCGTCCGGGAGCATCGAGAGCGAGACGGGGGGCTTCGCAGGGTCAGCCCTCAAATTAAGATTCCGCTGAAAAACCCCAGTCATTTTTTATGGATTGTCCTTGTCTTTTATAACGAGGTCGCGTAGACTGCAGGGGTAAGGCAATGGAGTGTCCTGGAGAACCCCGCATGACCCTTTCCCTTCGCGACCGGCAGTTGAGTTTCTTCGATGTTTCCTTCTTGGCCTCGAATCTGTTCGACGGCACAGACCCCTACAGCCTGTTTCGCCAGAAGGTGCTGCCGGCGTTGGAGGCCCAGCGGGACCAGCTCGGGGCGATGTACTGTGCGACCAACGGCCGGCCGGCGTTGGATCCGGTGCTGGTGGCGGGGGTGACGCTGCTGCAGTTCATGGAGAAGGCCCCGGACCGCCAGGCGATCGCGCAGCTGCGCATGCACCTGGGCTGGAAGCAGGCGTTGGGTCTGGCGGTGGATGAACGGGGGTTTCATCCGACGACGCTGGTGTATTTTCGCCAGCGGCTGCTGGAGCACCACCAGGGCCGGGTGGCCTTCGACGCGCTGTTGCAGGGACTGGAGCAGGACGGCCTGATCGCCCGCCGCGGCAAGCAGCGGTTGGATTCGACGCATATCCTGGCCCAGGTGGCACAGATGAGCCGCCTGGAAAAGACCCGCGAGACGGTGCGCCTGTTTCTGGAGATGCTCGAACGAGCCGGGCGGCTGGGGGAGTTACCTGCCGGGACGGCGCTACAGGAGCGCTATCTGGACAGCGAGGTTCTCTGGCACAAGCTCAGCAAAGAGGCCTTGGCCGCGAAGTTCCAACAGACCGGCCAAGACCTGCAGGCGTTGCTGGCGTGGGTCGCGGACCACCAGGACCTGCGCGACCACGAGAAGACGAAGCTGCTGCAACGGGTCTTCGGCGAGCAGTTCGAGGTCACGCCGACGGGGCCGGCCGTGCGGAAACAGGAAGCCAGCGGGACGGTCCAGAACCCGCACGATCCCGAGGCGCAATGGGCCGCCAAGGACCAGAACAAGACCAAGACCTGGGTGGGCTACAAGGCCCAGATCGCCGAGACGGTTCCCGAGCCGACCGGGCCCAAGGCCCCGGGCGAGCCGACGCAGGCCTTTCTGACGGAAGTGACCACGACCGAGGCGATTGTCAGCGATCTGGAGGGATGCCGGCGGCTGGAGCAGCAGCAGGAAGAACAGGGCCTCGGCCGCGCCGACACGAAGTATGTCGATAGCGCGTATGTCACGGACGACACCCTGGCGCAGGCCGCGGCCGAGGGGCGCCAGTTGATCGGTCCGGCCCACCCGGCGATCAACGCGCGGGGCAAGGGTTTCACCGCGGAGCAGTTCGACCTCTCGGTGGCCCAGCGACAGGCGGTCTGTCCGGCGGGCCAGGCCAGCACCCAGTGCAGCCGCCTGGAGAATCGGGAAACCGGGCAGATCGACTACCGCTTCGAGTGGGGCTCGCATTGTGACGACTGCCCGCTGCAGGCCCAGTGCACGCAGGCGGGCAATGGCCGCCGCGCGGTGACGGTCTCGCAACACCACGATCTGCTGCAGGCCCGGCGTCGCGAAATGCAGACGCCAGCCTTTCAGGAACAGATGCACCAGCGCAACGCGATTGAGGGCACGATCAGCGAGTTCACGCGTAACGGCGGGCGACGGAGCCGCTATCGGGGTTTGGCCAAGACGGCGTTGGCGAACTATTTCCACGGGGCGGCGCTCAACGCCAGACGTTGGATTCGACTGTGGCAGTACCGCCTGGGCCCGCACGCCGCTGCGGCCCTGTAATTCCAGAGAAAGGAGATCTGTACCCATATGAAAAGGACCCGCAACCGGCTCCCGCGAACCAATCCACGGAACCCGACCTGTAGTGCCTTGCCCCGGCCGCCGCCCCGGTGATTTTTGGCCTTCCCGCACGCCTCACGGAGGAGCTACACCCACTCTCCAGAAATGGGGGTTTTTCAGCCGAATCAAATGTGTAGGTGTGACCCCCAGTTCCGCTGGAAAGAGCAAAGGCTGGAGAATGACTATGATCGTGAATTACGTTGACCTCAGAATGGCATGTCTCGTCTCTGGCGTGCTATGTCTCTTCTTCTCTCCCTGCGGTGGCGCATTGCCGCCCGATCCAAACAACGCTGCCCTGCTGTACTACCAGGCGTTCCTGCTCATGCCCGCGCCCAATCCTGTCACCAAGGAACTGGTCGAAAGGGTCGCGAACGGCGCCGAGCCTAACGAGCAGACCAGAGGGTATGTGGAGAGATGTCGCATCGCGGTCGAATATGCACAAAAGGCTGCTGGAGTTCCCCACTGTGACTGGGGGCTGTGGTACTCCCTTGGTCACCATTACTCCCTCCCGCACTTGGAGTCGGCACGCTTCCTCTCCCGTATCCTTCAAGTCAACGCACGAGTTCTCGCCGCCGATGGGGATTTTCGTGGGGCAATTGGGCGATGCTTGATGATCCGTGGACTTGCCAAGCATGTCGGTATTGAGACCTATGCGTCCTACGCAACCGCAATGGAGATTGAAAAACGTGCCGAAAGCACGATTTGCCACATTCTCGGGTCCAAGTCCCCTGATACAGAGGCTATCGCCTGGCTGAAGAGTCAACTCGCCGCCGTGCCCCCTGTATCTCGATCAGTAACCCGAGCCGTTCAGATGGACCTGGAGATGGCCCTGCAGCACATGCAAGAGGGCGGTGGCATGCAACTTGTAAGACACCAGATTGCCGCGGCAAAGGATGGCGAGAATGCCAAGGATCTCCTGGATCTGTCGGACAGGGAATTGCTTTCCCGCATCCGAAAGCCATACGTGGAGTTCCTCGATTCTGCCTTGCGGGTGATCGACAGCAACTTGCCATATGGAGAGACATGTGTGGAGCTCCAAAACTTAGTAAGTGGCATCCAGAAAAAGGGCGGCAATGCTGTCGTGAGAGCCTTGGGAGTAGTTTTAGGAAACGCAGTAGTAGGCTCGTACACCCTGCAGGTCAGGAATGCGGCGAGACGGAACGCCTTCTCCATAGCTCTGGACCTCTACGTTGAGAAAGCGAGAACAGGGCGGCTACCGGATAGGCTTCCCGATGGTCTGCCCAAAGACCCTGAAAGCGGCGAGGATTTCATATACACGCCTGCAGAAGACGAGTTTACGCTTCTCAGTCGGTTTGAGCCTCCCGAAGGGAGAGAGCGCCTTCAACTCACGTATAAGGTCCGATAGGGGATACGGGGGACAGCCACCTATTATGAAGATAACTGGGGGATACTGGGGACGCACCCTAGTTTCGCTCCCCCTAGTTTTGGTTGCGGAAGCGGCAGCGAAGGGTTACAGTGAACCCATGCCGCGAAATGCCCGAGTCGTGATTCCCCGCGTGGCCCACCCCGTGACGCAGCGGGGCAACAACCGCCTGGATGTGTTCTTCGTGGACGCGGACCGGGAGGTATTTCTCCAGTACCTGCGCGAGGCGGCGACGCGGTTCGCGCTGCGGATCGAGGGGTATTGCTTGATGACGAACCATGTGCACCTGATCGTCACGCCGGAACGGGAGGATTCGCTGGCGGGGGCCTTGAAGCG
>CAYHAJ010000359.1:0-11033 GCA_964354535.1 uncultured Pirellulales bacterium | reverse complement strand
GGAGGAAGTTTCAAATTTGAAGTATCACGTGGGAAGCGAAATGTGCAAAACGAACCCAATTTCGGCGGAAGTTGCAGATTTGCAGGGTCCAGTAGCAAGCGAATCGTGCAAAACGAACCCAATTCCTGCCACGATACCGCTGGAGGGCGTCACGACGAATGTGCCCCAGGCTCCGGAGCCATCGTGCGAAACGAAGCCAATTTCCGCCCGGCGGATCAGAGACGGCGAGGGCTACCGACCCTATTACCGCCGGCGCCGATGATGATACCGTTCCGTTAGCGCCGTCAGGCGAGCCGGGACCGCATCAACGTCGTACGGGCGGATGATCATTCGTGCCGACAAAATGGGTCACGCGAGCCGCGTGACTGCAACGGCGTGCCGGTCTTGTCAGTGTCTTCGCGTCCGGACGCGAGGGCCTTTCAAACGATGGCCACGCGTGGCACGCACTTTACGCGCTATGCGCTCACTTTTGCCCTTTTCCTTTGGCCTTTTTCCCTTTGGCTTTCTGGCCTTGAGGTTGGCCCTTCTGCCCCGTCTGGGGCTGGCCGCCATAGTAGGGATAGGTGTCGAAGACGTCGCCGGCGCCGAAGACCCGTGGGTCGCCGGTGGCCTTCAACTCCGCCATCAGCCGGGCCGACAGTCCCTCTTTCGCCTTGGCGTAGGAAGGATCGTCGGCCACGTTGTGGAGTTGGGCCGGGTCCTTCCGCAGGTCGTAAAGCTCTTCTGTCGGCCGCTTCGCGACGGCCAGCTCGAACAGCCGTTTCACGCCGGGCTCATCCCGATGCTCGATCATATAAGTCTTCGAGGGACCATCATCGATGTCGCCGTAGATCCGTTTGACGTCGTAAGGCTCGGCCCCACCCGCGGGGTCGCCGGCGGGCCAGCGGTCGGGCTTGAAGTTCCGAATATACAGGTATTCGTAAGTCCTGATTCCACGGCACGGATAGCCGAGACCGCCTTTCCGCACCCAGGCGTGCCGCTCTTTGCCAACCAGGACATGGTCCCGCGCCAGGTCCACCCGGCCCGCTTGGTCCGAGGTCAAAATGGCGAGCAAGCTGCGGCCTGTCATCTCGGGCCGCGGTTTGAGGCCCGCCACGTCCAGGAACGTCGGCGCCAGATCCTGCAGGCTGACGAAGTCTTCGACGACCCGCCCACCTTTGATATGGCCGGGCCACCGCATGCCCAGGGGTACATTCGTCCCGGTGTCATAGAGATTGCTCTTGCACCGGGGGAAGGGCAGGCCGTTGTCGCCCGTCATCACGACCAGGGTGTTGTCCAACTCACCCTGCGCTTCGAGCGTGCTCAGGATTTCACCGACTTCCCGATCGAAGCGCTGCACTTCGAAATAGTAGTCGCAGAGGTCCTTGCGCACGGTCTCATTATCCGGCAGGCACGCCGGGACCTTCACGTCTTTGGGGTTCATGCCGCTCTGGACGCCCGAGTCCAACTCATACGACCGGTGCGGATCGTTGCTACCGAACCAGAAGCAGAAGGGTGCCCCCTGGGGCCGGGCGGCGCGGAAGGCGCTGAAGTCCTTGTAGGCGGGGCCCGCCGGATTGCGTGTCCGGCCGCCCGGCTGGAACTGGCCTGGTCCCCAGCCCTTGCGCGTGACGCCCACGTGGTAGCCTACCTTCTCCAGCAGGTCGGGATAGACGGCGAACTTGGCGGGCAGTGTGCTCCAGAGATTGCCGCCCTCTTCCAGCCGCCAGTGCCACTGACCCGTGACAATCGCGCCCCGCGACGGTGTGCACGAGGGAGCGCTCACGAAGGCGTTCGGGAACCGGACGCCCTCGCGGACGACACGGTCAAAGGTCGGAGTCTTGACCACCTTGTCGGCCCCAATACCGGCGTGTGGCCAGGACCAATCATCCGCGATGCAGAACAGGATGTTCGGCAGGCGTCGGCGGTCGCCTGGGGATTGTGCCCAGCCGTCGCGCGGAACGGAGAAAGCCGCGCAGGCCGCACCCAGACCCGCGACTCTGAGAAACTCTCGACGATTGCACCGATTGGTCTTCATGGTCTCTCCTGTCAAATGCTCTGGCGTTGGCCTTCCGGGATTGCTGCGCCCACGCTGCGCTGCCAGGCGTGCAGCTTCGTCAACAGCTCTTGCCTCTTGTTCGATTCCTTATCGGCAAGGTTACGTTGCTCGCTCGGGTCCTTGGACAGATCGTACAACTCGGTCGTGCCCGTGTCGAAGAACTCGATGAGCTTCCAGTCGCCTTTTCGGATGGCCCCGGCGGATCGGCCGCCCAGAAAATGGGATTTGTCGAGCGGGTAATGCCAATAGAATGCGTCTCTATCCAGAGGTGCCTCGGGATCCTTGAGAAGAGGCATGAGCGAAACGCCGTCGGTCACCTGTCCCGGCGCCGGGCGGACCCCGGCGGCCTGAGCGAAGGTCGGATAGAAATCGACGCTGCAGACCGGCGTGTGGCAGATGCGGCCCGGCGGGGTTACGCCGGGCCAATAGACGATCAGCGGCGCGCGGATGCCGCCTTCGTAAAGCGTGGATTTGCCGGCGCGCAGGGGGGCGTTGGAAGTCACTCTGTCCTCGCCGCCGTTGTCGCCGGTGAAGACGATGATCGTGTCTTGGGACAGGCCGAGTTCGCGGAGCTTGTCCCGGATCATCCCGACGCCTTGGTCCACGCTCTCAAGCTGTGCGGCCAGGTGTGGGTTGTTGCGCGGGGCCTGGAAGCCCTGGCCGGCGTTCGGCTTGGCCTCATACCTGGCGACGAGATCCGGTTTGCCGTTCAGTCGCGTGTGGACCGCGTAGTGACTCAAGTACAGGAAGAACGGCTTATCCTTATGCCGCTCGATGAACTCGACCGCCTCCATGTTGCAGCGGTCCACGAGGTATTCCCGGCCCGGCAAACGCTGCTGGATCTGTTGATTGAAGTGGTAGGGGAAGAAGTAGCTGCCGTCGGCAATGCCGCGATTCTCCGAGACGAGCACTTCATCGAAGCCGTGCTCAGCCGGCCCGACTTCCTTGGCTCCGTGGTTGGCGTAACCGGTCAGATGCCATTTGCCGACAATACCCGTCGCGTAACCGGCACTCTGGAGCATTTTCGGCAAGGTCACATAGTCCGTCGAGAGGTGCTTGGGGTCGTTCGGCCGCAGGTAGTCGGTGATGCCCGTGCGGACCGGGTATTGGCCGATCATCAGCGACACGCGGTAAGGGGAGCAGACGGGCGCCGCCGCATAGGCTTGCGTGAAGCGCATCCCTTCGCCGGCCAGCTTGTCGAGATTGGGTGTCTTGTTGAACGTGTTGCCGTAGCACCCCAGTTCGGCCCAGCCCAGGTCGTCCCCGAGGATGAAGATGAGGTTGGGTTGACGTTGGCCACCTTGCGCGCCGGCTTGCGCCGTGTGCAGATGCGGCGACAACAGCGTGGCAGCGGCGACCCCTTGGAGGAACTGCCGCCGCATCATACCCGATTTCCTCATGTTCAACCTCCTTCGACCAGGCGATCAGGCCTGGCGGATCGTCAGTTGCAGAACGCGGCGCGTTCTCTCGGTGATCTTCGCCCGCTCGCTGATGCGAAGGGGATAGACCCAGATGATCCCCTCGCGGTCTGCGAGAATCACGAGGCGCTCCCGCAGGTCACGAGGCACCTTCGCGGCCGTCAGGAACTTGCCGACCTTCTTTTCCTGGGCCATGCCCAGCGGCTGGAATCGGTCGCCCGGCCGGCGGGTCCGCACGACCACAGGCAGCTTCACCTGATCCAGATCAAGATACTCAACAGTGGGACCTTTGTCACCACTCAACCTGGTGGGGTCGATCTCGTCTCGGTCGTAGATCCTTGCCTCAATCTCCTGGCCGGCCCATGGGGTTCTTCCCGGTACGGCAAGGACGGTCTCCGTCATGCTCGTAGGGTGCGTATCACGCACCGTTCCACCTTGATCCTTGCTCAACGTGAGAGACCCCCGCGCGTACCGGACGATCAGTCCAGCCGGCAGCGAGATCCTCTGTCCGCCGGCATTCTTTCGCGCCAACTGGAGGACGGCCCGGTAATGAGACTCGGTCAGCTCGCTCTCCCCGGCGGCCAGGTCCGCGACGGCCCGGCGGATCAGCTCCACGGCGACGAGCGCGGGCAGTGCAGCCAAACCCGGCGCGTGGATCACGATCGCGCCGGCAGCGGAGACAACGAGGCCGGACCACGCCGCGCCGGCTTCGCGCTCCACTCGGTCATAGAGCTTCCCGGCCGACGCGGTCAGTTCGGACAGCCGCTCGACGAGGTCGCCTTGAGCCTCTTGCTGCAAGAAGGGCAGCAGGCGATGTCGGATGCAGTTCCGCGTATAAGCCACATCCACGTTGGTCTGGTCTTCCCGCCAGGGCAAAGCACGGGCTTCGAGGTACGGGACAATGTCGCGGCGAGTCGCGCACAGCAGCGGGCTGGCAAACCACAGACCTCCGAATTGTCGCGCCGGCCGGATGCCTGCCAGACCGCGAAAGCCGGTCCCACGCATCAGTCGATGGAGGACCGTCTCGGCGTTGTCGTTCTTCTGATGGCCGGTGCAAAGCCACGTGCATTTCTGGTCGCGCGCGATTTCGCCGAGGCTGGCCAGACGCAGTTGCCGCGCCGCCGTCTCCACAGACAATCGGCGCGTCCGGGCGTACGCCTGCACGTTCACAGCCCGGGCGACCACGGGCAGCCCCAATCGGTTTGCTTGCTCGATGACGAACCGCTCGTCGGCGTCGCTGGCGGGACCGCGCAGTTGGTGATTGATGTGAGCACAGACGAGTTGCGGCGCGAGCGATCCCTGTGCCTTGAGGGCCAGGAGGATGTGCAGAAGGGCGGTGGAGTCAGCGCCGCCGGAAATCGCCAGCAGAATCCGCCCGGCCCCGGCGAACAGACCATGTTGCCGGATGAACTCGGCTACCGTTTCCTCAAGTCGGTCCGGCATCGAACTCGCCCGGAAAATGAAAACGGGTCTGACCTGCGCCAGACCCGTTTGGTACCCAAACGAATCGTTTCGTCTTGCAAGGGACTAATCCTTGGAGGTGTTGAGCTCCTGGACTCGCCTCTCCGCCATGAGCCGCAGGTCCGTGTACTGGGCCTCTTTGACGATGGCTTCCTGGTAGACCTCCAGGGCCTTGGCACGGTCGTGCAGCCTCCGATCCAGGATGTCGGCCGCTCGGAACCGGGCAGGATACGGCGTAGCGGCATCCCACTGATACGCTCTCTGGTAGAACGACAGGGCAATCACGTAGTCGCCGAAACCCTTGTGGATTTCGCCCATTCGATAGGCGACATCGTCGATCTTGTCGCTCGTCGGATACTTTCGCAACAATTCGCTATACTTGACGAGAGCTGCCTGCAAGATCTGCTGGTCTTTGAGGAGCGTGGGCATCGGTCTGGGACCGGCCTGACGCTCGATCTTCATCGCCTCCTCATACAACTGGTCGGCTGCGGCAATGCTCTCCGACGCCTTGAGGGTCGCCGGCATCACTTGGGCCTCGATGATATACTGGTACTGCGGAATCCGATCCAGTGCCGTCAACTCTTGTCTGGCCCAAGTCACCTTCGTGTTGTTGCCAATGGCGTTATAGTACTGAATCAGGCCTTCCAGGCTCCGACGATAGGCCTGACGGTTGTCCGCCATCTTCTCGACGAGGTCGATCTCCCCACTATCCAACGGCTTGTCCAGCGGTTTGTTCGGATCGCTGATGTAGGGGTTCGACCGATACGGCAGCCTTTGACTTGTCCCCGTGTTGGCTTCACACCCGACCAAGAGGGTCCACAGGAAGATCACAGCAACGGTTGTAACGATCCTTGTCATTCGATGGCCTCCTTAAACTCTGCCATTGCCTTTCTGCCGGTCGGGATCACGCACAGGTATCTCCGCCTCCGCCGTTTACCACCGGCGTGTCAATATGGATAATTATGCTGTTGTCGCCCTGCGCGTCAAGCCCCAAGACCGCGAAAAAGTGACGAATCCCATTTTATCTTTGCGGTGTAGGGGGCAACTTACCCAGTTGGTTGCCCCGGAGTGGATTTCGCCTTGCCGGCCCAGGAGTCGCCCCTATAATGCTCGCGGGGTGCCGCGTTGCACTGCCGTATTTATAACTCTTTCAGGGACAAGTACTTATGACCATGAAATGGACTGCGGACGGGCTTGTGGAACAACTGAGGGGCTACGGACCGGCGTGCGTGATCACCGCCGCCGCTGATCTCGATCTGTTCACGGCGCTGGGCCATGTGCCGATGACTTCGGCCCAACTGGTCGGGAGGATCAAGGCGGACCCGCATGCGACCGAGGTCCTCTTGGATGCTCTGGTTGCCCTCGAGCTGCTGACGAAAAGGGGCAATGCCTACGAGGTCCCGACGGATGTGGCCGAATTGCTGACCGAGGGCTCGCCCACCAACATCCTCCCGGCGGTGCGCCATCACGGAAACTGCCTCCGCCGCTGGGCCCAGCTTGCCCGCGTCGTGCAGACAGGCGAACCCGCCGCCAGGGAGCCCGGCATCCGTGGCCAAGCCGGGGATTGCGAGTCGTTTATCGGCGCCATGGACAATTTCACCCAGTCCCTGGCGCCTCGGATCGTGGAGAAACTGATGCCGCTGCGGTTCCAGCGGCTGCTCGATATCGGCGGGGCCTCGGGCACCTGGACGATTGCCTTCCTGCGGGCCGTACCCGATGCCACCGGCGTTCTCTTCGACCTGCCCGAGGTTGTGCCCATGGCCCGCGCGCGGCTCACCCGTGCCGGCCTGGCCGACCGGGTCACCCTTGTGGCGGGGGATTACAACACCGACGATCTGCCCGGCGGGGCCGACTTTGCCTGGCTCAGCGCCATCGTCCACCAGAACTCCCGCGCGCGGAACCGCGCCCTGTATGCAAAGATCCACGCGGCCCTGGTCGCCGGCGGCACGCTGGTCATTCGGGACATCGTGATGGAGGCGTCGAAGACCCAGCCAGTGGCCGGGGCGCTGTTTGCCGTCAACATGCTGGTAGGTACCGAAGCCGGCGGCACCTTCACGCTCGATGAGTTCCAGGCCGACCTCGCCTCGGCGGGCTTCATCGAGATCGAGTTGTTGTACCGGGACGTCGGCATGGACTCTCTTCTCCGGGCCAGAAAGGGATGACAGGCCGGCAGGGGACCCGCACAACGGAGGGCGATCTGTTGTTTTTCGGACGTGGCGCACGGGGGACATGCGGCGGAACACGTCTTCCTGTCGGGCTTCCGGAACCTGTTTCGGACCGTCTCGGGCCGGATGTGAATTCGCGCCCGAATCTGGCCGATGAAAT
Organism: uncultured Pirellulales bacterium; assembly: GCA_964354535.1. Taxonomy (GTDB): domain Bacteria; phylum Planctomycetota; class Phycisphaerae; order Sedimentisphaerales; family Anaerobacaceae; genus PLanc-01. The sequence continues at coordinate 3,791 of CAYHAJ010000359.1, read as the reverse complement.
ACGGCGCTTTGCAGCACAGGCGATTGGTTCTCATTCCCACACAATGAAAAGGGGTTGGTCATGACAGAGACAAGCACTCCTATGGATGTTCTCGACGAGGTAGGCGCCGGGAGCGACGAGGCGGCCCAGTGGATTCTGCCCCTGATCTTTCCGGAACTCCACGCGCGAACCTTGCAGGAAAAAGGCAGCCAGCACCTCTTACAGGATAATGTGGCTCGCCTGGCCGGAAATTTGCAGGCCGTGATGTCGAACGTGGCTGCTTACAACGAGGCGTTGCAGACGCAATGGCGGGCCATCGCCGTGCTGGCCAAGGGCCAGGGACAGGCGACGAACGATCTGCGGGAACTTCGGGCTTTGGTCGAGTCGCTGGTCGGTGGCGTTGCTGATGTTGCCCGGGAACAGGCGGCCGTGCGTGGTGCCATGCAGGACAGCACGAAAATCATGAGCACGACCACCGAGACGGTTCAGCAGGGCCAGAGGGCTCTCCAGACCGAGGTGGAGAAGGTCACGTGCGCCATCCAGCCGACCATCGCCGCTCTGACCGCCACGGCGGCCGAGCAGACCGCGGTTCGCGAGACAGTGGGGCGTGTGATGGAACAAGTGACGGGCGTCGGAGCCAAGCAGGCCGCCCTCAGCGAGGCCGTTAGCACACTGGCCGGCGGTCAGGGACAGTTGGCCGGCGATGTCCGGCGGCTGCACGAGTTGACCCAGACGGTGGTTGGGGGTGTCGCGGATGTCGCCCGGGAACAGGCCGTCGTGCGCGGCGCTCTGCAGGAAAGCACCCAGATCGTGCGTACGACTGCCGAGGCCGTTCAGCAGGGCCAGAGGACCCTCCAAGGCGAAGTGGACAAGGTTGTGGACAGTACGAAGCAGACCCTCGCGGCTGTGACCGCCACGGCCGCGGAGCAGACCGCGGTTCGCGAGATAGCTGGGCGAGTGATGGAACAAGTGACCGGCGTCGGCGCCAGGCAGGCCGCCCTCAGCGAGACTGTCACCGCACTGGCGGGCGGTCAGGGACAATTGGCCGGCGAGGTCCGGCGCCTGCACGAATTGACCCAAATGGTGGTCGGTGGCGTTGCGGATGTCGCCCGGGAACAGGCAGCGGTGCGCGGCACCGTGCAGGACAGCACAAAGGCCATGTGCGCGAACGCCGAGACGATGCAACAGGGCCAGAGGACGCTGCTGATCGAGCTCGAGAAGATAGTGGACACCTCGAAGCAGACGATTGCGGCGGTGACCGCGACGGCGGCCGAGCAGACCGCCGTTCACGAAACCGTGAAGTGTGTGAAGGATGAGCTGACCGCTGCCGCGGACCGGCAGACCGCCCTGAGCGACGCCGTACAGGCCAGCACCGACGTCGTGCGGATGACCGCCGAGGCCGTTCAACAGGGTCAAAGGACCCTCCAGACCGAGGTGGAGAAGGTGGTGGACACCACGAAGCAGACGATCACGGCGGTGACCGCGATGGCGGCCGAGCAGACCGCGGTTCGCGAGACGGTGGGGCGTGTGATGGAACAAGTGACCGGCGTCGGAGCCAAACAGAGCGCCCTCAGCGAGACCGTCACCGCACTGGCGAGCGGTCAGGGACAGTTGGCCGGCGAGGTCCGGCACCTGCACGAATTGACCCAAACGGTGGTTGGCGGTGTCGCGGATGTCGCCCGGGAACAGGCGGCGGTGCGTGGCGCCATGCAGGACAGCACCAAAACCATGAGCGCGACCACCGAGACGATTCAGCAGGGCCAGAGGGCTCTCCAGACCGAGGTGGAGAAGATGGTGGACACTGCCAAGCAGACCATCGCAGCTCTGACCGCCACGGCCGCCGAACAGACCACCGGTCAGGAGATGACCAGGCGCATGATCGGCGAGGTGGCCAACGCCGCAATGGCCGCTCTGGCCCTGGGCCACGGACGATTGACGGGCGACGCCCCGCAACTCCCTGCGTCGACGCAGACGGTTGGCGACGTTGGCTCGCTCGAGGTCGGGCCGCCGGTGCCCGCTGCGGAGAGCAATACTCCCCAGAGGCTGTCCGCCGCGCAGGCTATCACCCACGGCGAGCAGATCCGCTATGAGGTTGGTCCCGACCGGGACAACCTGGGATGCTGGACCAATGCGAGCGACTGGGCCCAATGGGAGCTCCCGATCGCGCGACCCGGCCGATTCAAGGTGACGGCGGAGATCGCCGCGGTGGCATCCGGCCGGTTCCAGGTGGTCTGCGCGGACCAGAAGCTCGAGGGCAGTGCGCCGAACACGGGCGACTACGGCCGGTTCCAGAAGGTCGAGCTCGGCACCGTGGAATTGACCTCCTCCGGCAAGACCAGTGTGGCCGTGCGGCCTATCCCCGAGGGTTGGCAGCCGATGAACCTCAAGGCGCTGGACTTGGTCCCGCTGACCTAAGCTACGTAGTTCGGAAGAACCACAGGTGTCAGGTACTGTCTCCGCTGCGTGCCACGGGGCGGTACCTGACACTGTCCGAATCTCCTTTAACTCTTCTGCTGGTTGTTCTGGTTCTTGTTCCTGTTCTTCTTGCCTTTGCCCTTTTCCTGGGGCGCGGCGGCGCCGCCGCCGTTCTTGGTCGGCATGGGCGCTTTTACCTCCAAGCGCCAGGCGACGAGGCGGGCGTGCAGTTCTTTGGCCTTCTCGGGCATTTCGCGCGCGAGGTTCTTCGATTCGCCGAGGTCATCGCGGAGGTTGTAGAGCTCGAGGCGGCCGTCCTCGAGGAACTCCATGAGCTTCCAGTCGCCGCTCTGAATCAGGCTCACCGGCGTGGTGCGCCAGGAGCCCTCGCCTGCCCCGAGGTAGCCGGGGAAGTGCTGGTAGATGGCGTCGCGCTGGAGCTTCGCGGCCGGGTTGCGAAAGAGCTTCACGAGACTTTCGCCGTCGAGGATCTGCCGCGGCTTGGGCGCGGCGGCAAGTTCAAGGAAGGTCGGGAAGAGGTCCACATGGATGGTGGGCACGTCACAGGTGGAGCCGGGCCGGGTCACGCCGGGCCAGCGCACGATGAACGGTTCGCGGGTGCCGCCTTCGTAGAGGCTGCCCTTGCCGCTGCGCAGCGGCGCGTTGTCGGTGACGTCCCCGGCCTTCTTGATCCCCTCCCGCACGTAACCGCCCACCCCGCCGTTGTCGCTGGTGAAGATCAGCACGGTGTGGTCGGCGAGCTTGAGATCATCGAGCGTCTTCATCACGCGGCCCACGCTCTCGTCCACGCTGGCGATCATCGCGGCGTAGGTCGGGTTGTTGTGGCCGCCGACGCCGGGCTTGGCCTTGAACTTCTCAATCAACTCCGGCTTGGCCTGGTGCGGCGAGTGGACCGCGAAGTGCGGCAGGTAGAGGAAGAAGGGGTGATCCTGGTGGCGCCTGATGAAGTCCACCGCCCGATCGGTGAGGAAATCCGCGTAGTATTGGCCTTTGGGGAAGTCCACCTTGGGCGAAGTGACGAAGTCGAAGTGCGCCCCCATGCTGACGATGGCCTCGTCGAAGCCCCGCTTGTCGGGGTGGTAGTCGCCGTTCTGGCCGATGTGCCATTTGCCGAACATGCCGGTCGCGTAGCCGGCAAGCTTGAGCTGTTGCGCGACGATGGCGCGATCGAGAGCGAGATTCTCCACATTGTCCACCGGGCGGAGCGGGCGCATGCTCCAGTCGAAGCGGTCGATGCTGCCGACAGTGTAAACGCCGGTGCGCGCGCCGTATTGTCCACTCATCAGCGCCGCGCGGGTCGGGGTGCAATTCTGGCATTGGTGATAATTGCGAAACATCATCCCCTGCGTCGCGAGCCGGTCGATATTCGGCGTTTC
>CAYHAJ010000358.1:0-10208 GCA_964354535.1 uncultured Pirellulales bacterium | reverse complement strand
CGCCGGCCGTCTCAGTCGGCCGCAGGGCATTCTCACCCTCACGCTCAGCGCCAATCCCACGATCAAAACACGCCTGTTGCACATCCTCGACCGAATCTTGGCAAAAGCATAATCCGCCAAGTTTATGCAACGTTAGGGTTGACTTATGACGACTACCGGCGGGTCGTCCAGACGCGGGGCCGGGCCGGCCAGCTCATCGAGCTGACGTACGACGACGTGGGCCGGGTCGAGACCAAGACCGTCAAGAACCCCAGTGGCACCACGGTCAATACCATCACCTATGAGTACGACCTGCTGGGCCGGCTATATCAGACGACCGACAAGCTCGGTACGACCAAGAACACCTATGACAAGGCAGGCCGGCTGATCCGCGTCGAGTATCCGGAGGGAAAGACCGTCTCCTATCTGTATGACGCCGCCGGCAACCGCACCCAGCTTACCTATCCGTGCGAGAATGGGGTCGGTCCTCGGAAATAGGCCGTCTTCCATAGTCGGCCCCCCGTCGTCTCAGGTCCTCAGGCGAGGGGGGCGCGAGCTGCATTTTCTGGGGGGCTCTCGTTAGTCCCGGGGGGGCAAGAGTTTACAATACGTAAGATTTTCCTGGATTTGTTGATTTACCATTGACAAGGATTGATGGTTGTTGTACCATTTTGGCGATGCTGCCTGCCGTGGGCAGCGGATGGAGAAGTTGCGATTCGGAGGGATCATGATGGCGACGGAAGCTCAAATCTTAGCCAATCGTGCCAATGCCCAGAAATCCACCGGTCCGCGGACGCCGGTGGGCAAGGCGGTGGTGTCCCAGAATGCCATCACGCATGGGTTCCTGGCCCAAGAGACGGTCCTCCAGGGGGAAGATGCGGGGGAGTTTGCGGTCCATCGGGACCGGCTGCTCCGGGACCTGGCCCCGGCCGGGGACGGGGAGCTCGACTTGGCGGAGCGGATCGCCGGCCTTTCCTGGCGGCTGCGGCGGGCGGAACGGCTCCAGACGGAGGCGTTCGAGGCGCTGTACGAGAAGATGGCGACGGGGTCGCCGGCGGGAGGCACGCCGGCGGAGTGCGTCCCGGAGCCCGGGCCGGACGCGGCGGGCGGCACCGCAATCGGCGCCGACCGGCTCCTCGGGCGGATGCTGGTGGAGGACTTCTCCAACGGCAGGGTTCTGGAACGGTTGCTGCTGTATGAGCGCCGGATCGAAAACAGCTTGTACCGCACCCTGCGCGAGTTGCGGGAACAGAAGCGGCTGCGACTGGCAGGGGCGACGGCGGAGCCGATTGGTCGTATGTCCGAGAGGGCATTTGGTAGCACGGGCATCCCTTCGGCTTCGCTCTCAGGGCAGGCTCTGCCCGTGCTCCGGAATCATGGGCAAGATGCCCAGGCCACGGCGACGCCTGACCGTGCCAGTACGAACCTGTGGCCGGGCCAGGAGTCATTATGCAAAACAAACCCAATTTCCGTCGGCGCCGGTGCGGGCCGGGTTCCCGGCGGCATAGAGACTACCGAGGACTTATCTCGCAACGAATTGTGCAAAACAAACCCAATTGGCGCCGGAACCAGTGAGACCGCTGTTTTTGAGGCTGAAAAGGGCCGGTGCGACTCCACGCCGGGCGGATCAGGGGAAACAAAGCCAATTTCCCGGCGCGATCCCTCGTCTCTGCCCGCGGTTCGCCGGGTGGCGTGAGGGCCCGGGGGCCGGGTGAAGGCAGGAAGACCACGCCGCGAGCAGGGAAAGAACGTGCACAGGAGACGAGAACGTCTTATAGCCCTGCCGTTCTCGGCTGTGTCGCGCGGGCTCCCCGGCCGGGGCTGGGCTGCGTCCACAGACGCTGGGCATTGGTAATCTGGGTAAATTCTTGACACGGACCACCAAATGTGCTATATTCGCTAAGTTGATAGACACTCGGGTCGAGTGCAGGCCAGGGGCGGATCGCGCGTCCGAGACATCGCGGTTCGGCCTGCGGGCGTGCAGTCGAACGGCCTCCGGGGGAACTATCAGGATGTCGGCGGATGGACCAATGCTTTCAAGCAACACTCTGTGTTCCAATTGGAATTGGGGTGCCATTCACAGCAGGAAATGAGGGGTAGGGGTATGACAAGCGTAACGAAGATGCAGGCGAGGGAGTTTCTCGTGGCCGCGGCGCTGCTGGCGATGGCCGCGATCGCGTACGGGGACGGCGCTATCGAACTTACGAGCGATGTGCCGGTCTCCGGATTATCGGGCGCGACCGACAGCCAGGTGTTCTATCGCATTGCGGTTCCGGACGGCCAGAGCGAGCTGACCCTCAGTATTTCGGGCGGGACCGGCGACTGCGACCTGTACGTGAGGCGCGGCAGTGCGCCCTCGCTGTCGCATTACCACTATCGGCCGTTTCTGCCCGGCAACGAGGAGAGCGTCACGGTCAGCCATCCGGCCGAAGACGACTGGTACATCATGCTGCGCGGCAGTGAGGCCTACAGTGGCGTCACGCTCGTAGCCAGCTATCATGTCCCGGTTCCGATCGCCCTGACCAATGGGGACTCGCGCACCGGCATCTCGGGCCACCACCACGGCCTCCGGCTCTATACCCTTGAGGTCCCGGCGGGCCAGGACAGCCTGGAAGTGAATACCTGGGGCGGCACGGGCGACGTGGACCTGTTCGTCAAGCTGGGCTCCGCGCCGACGCCGGACGACGCCGACGCCGAGTCCACCGGAGGCGGCACGACAGAGTCGGTGACCATCACCAGTCCGGCGGCAGGCACGTGGTACATCGCGCTCTATGGCGCCGCGGATTACGACGATGTGTCGCTGCGGGCGCTGTACGGGGAAGAGGAACCCGTGTCCGAGGGCGAGGAGAACGAGCCAATCCGGAACCTGTCCGGTGCGGCCGGCAGCGAGACCTATTTCTCGTTCCGCGTGCCCCACAACGTGGAAACCATCTTCCTCGGCATCAGCGGCGGCACCGGCGATTGCGACATGTACATCATGAGCGGCGTCCGCCCCACCACCTCGGACTATGACTATCGCCCGAGCGACGATGGGAATAACGAGAGCGTCAGCATCAGCGGCGACCTCGGGAGCAGCGATTGGTACGTCCTGCTGTACGGGGATGAGGCGTATGCGGGCGTCACGCTGGATGTGCACTATTATTACCGCGCACCCAAGCCGCCGGAGCCGAAGCCGCCGGAGGAAATCGTCACGCGGCTGACGCCGGGCGTGGCCGTTCAGAACCTGGCCGGCAAAGCGGGCAGCCAGCAGTACTTCAGCATCGAGGTGCCGAACAACGCCGCGAACCTGGTCATTCGGATGTCCGATGGCACGGGCGACGCCGACCTCTATGTTCGCAAAGGCGAGCTTCCCACCACTTCCAAATATGATGCCCGGCCTTATCTGACGGGTAACAACGAGCAGGTCACCCTCGGCAAGCCTGGCGCCGGGGTCTGGTATGTCATGGTGCGCGGCTATCATGCCTTCGAGGGCGTCACGCTGCTGGCCACCTTCGACGGCCCCCGTCCTGACGACGTCGTGCTCCTCGAGAATGGGGTCCCGGTCACCGGTCTGGCGGGCGGACCCGGCAGCGAGAGGTTCTTCAAGATCGAGGTGCCCGCCGGGCAGAGCCGGCTCCAGATCGTGATGTCGGGCAGCGTCGGCGACGCGGATCTCTATGTCCGCCTGGGCGCCAAGCCCACCACGCGGGAATGGGACTACCGGCCGTACCTGGTCGGCAGCAATGAGACAGCAACCACCGACAATCCGAAGGCCGGGACGTACTACATCATGGTGCGCGGTTACCTGGCGTACATGGGCGTCACCGTGACGGCGACCTACGGGCCGGCAGCGGACCCGGTCAAAAGCTTGAAGAGTTGTGTGCCGGTGGAGGGTCTGTCCGGCGCTCAGGATAGTGAGGTGTTCTTCAAGATGGAGGTGCCCGCCGGCCAGACCAGCTTACGCATCTCGATCTCCGGCGGCGCCGGTGACGCGGACCTCTATGTCAAGAAGGGCGAGAAGCCGACGGTGAAGAGCTTCGACTATCACCCCGGCCGGCACGGCAACAACGAGACGGTCGAGGTGCTGAATCCCGCCGCCGCGACGTGGTACATCATGGTGCAGGGCTACCAGGCCTATTCCGGCGTGACCTTGAAGGCTTGCTTCTTCACGGCACACGGTGATTGCGGCTGTGGTGACCCCGGCTGCGGCCATCCCGGCGGCTGCGACACCTGCGGCGGCCATTGCGACGATCACGACGACTGCGATCCCGACGACGGTTGCTGGATCATCGGCTTCTAAGAAGGAATCCTCCGGTCGGGTGCGCATCACGCACCTCCTCGTGCCTGCGAGGGGAGAAGACGCGATACGCACTCTGTTACTCCGCCTGTCCCAATCTGGCGGGCGCCACGTCCAAGCCCTGCTTGAGCGTATCTTCTTACGCCACAGAATGTGCCCGACAGCACGCTCAAGCTGCGCTTGGGCGTGGCACCCGGCAGTCAACAGAGCTTCAGCGCCGGTTTCGTCTGTCAAAACTCGTTAGACTCCACCCGCTGACGGGGTAGTCGGGGCAATATGCCCAATTCGCATCCTAATGTGGATCCACGAGGGAGCGGATCGTCCCCAGGTCGATCCGTTCGAGGGAATCGCACACGAGGTCCGCGCCGGCCAACTCTTCGGCCGGCGCGGTGTTCGTCACCGCGATACAGACCGCCCCGGCCGCGCGGGCCGCCTGGACGCCGCTGGGGGCATCCTCAAAGACCACACAGCGGGCCGGCGCCAGGTCCATCCGCCGGGCGGCCATCAGAAACAATTCCGGGTCCGGTTTCTTCTTTTTGACTTCGCTGCCGCTGACATGGATCATGCGGCGATAGGGCGCCCCGACCGCCTCGAGAATCGCCTGCGACAGCTCGCGACTGGCCGAGGTGGCAATGGCCGCCCGAAAGTCCGGATGATCCAGCGCCGCCTGGATCAACGTCAACACGCCGGGAAATGCGGGCAGCGGCTCTTGGTACAGAGCCTCGATCAAATACCGCTCGCGCAACTGGGCGGCGGTCTTGGCCTGTTCGTCCGTCAGTTCCAGCCCGTGGGCCGTGGCGCCGGCCTTGACGTACGCCTCGGCCCCCCGTCCGATCCCCGCCGCAAAATCCTCAGCCGTCACGCCCTTCAGGCCGAACATATCCTTCAAGACCCGGATCGTGACCCGGGCGTTGAGCGGCTCCGTATCCGCGATCAACCCATCGACGTCAAAAATCAGACCATACAGTGGCGGCATAGTTTACACCCTGTGAATGAATCCAAGGCCGACCCATGATAGCACCCGGCAGACCAAGAACAAGGTAGAAGCACAGTCCGCGGAACCGCGGTGCAGGAAGAGGGGACATTCTGATTCTTGACCTTCGGTCTGGCTTATCCTTTGACACAGATCAGCGGCTCCAAGCGGGCGACTTTCCTGGCCAAACCGGCGGTTTCCGTGGCGTCCACGACCGCGGTGACATCTTTGTATGCGCCCGGAGCCTCCTCGGCGATGCCGCGCGGCGAGGTGCCTTTGATGATGATGCCCTTTTGGGCCAGGTGCATGACAACGTCCTTGCCGTGCCAGCGCTTGGTGGCCTGACTGCGGCTCATGGCCCGGCCCGCGCCGTGACAGCAGGAGCCGAAGGACAGGGTCATACCTTCCTCCGTACCCGCCAGGATGAAGGACGCGGTTCCCATCGTACCGCCGATCAGGACCGGCTGGCCTGTCACCTGCAAATCCTCCGGCAGCGAAGGATGTCCCGGCCCAAAGGCCCGCGTCGCGCCCTTGCGGTGCACATACAGCTTCTTTTTCCGGCCGTCGATCTGGTGCTCTTCCACTTTGCAGGTGTTGTGCGAGACGTCGTAGATGAGAGTCAGGTTGGCGCGCGGGAAGAGGTCCGCGAAAGCCTGCTGCGTCAAATGGGTCAGCACCTGGCGGTTCGCGAGGGCACAGTTGATGCCGGCGCACATGGCCCCGTAGTATTGCCGGCCCACCTCGGACTTGATCGGCGCACAGGCCAGATCTTTGTCCGCCAGCTCGATGCCCTCCTCCCGCGCCGCTTTGATCATCTTGGCCAAGTAATCGGTTGCGACCTGGTGACCCAAGCCCCGCGAGCCGCAGTGGATCATCACCGTGATATCGTTTAGGCCCACCCCAAACGCTTGGGCGAGATCGTCGTTGTAGACCGCCGCGACCCGCTGCACCTCCAGGTAATGATTGCCCGAGCCGAGCGTGCCGACTTCTTTCTCTTGGCGCTCCTTGGCATGATCCGAGACATACCTTGGCTCGGCCCCGGGCATCCGCCCGTTCTCCTCCATCCGCAGCAGGTCGCTACGGTGGCCATACCCCTGCTCGACCGCCCACAGGGCGCCACCTTGCAGCATCTCATCCATTTCGAGCGACGAAACCCTGAATTTGCCTTCGCTGCCGACCCCGGCCGGGATGCGGCGGGCCAATAGATCGGCGAGCTCCTTCTCGTTGCCCTTGATGTTGTCGAGAGTCAGCCCGGTGCGCAGGGCCCGCACGCCGCAGGAGATGTCGAAGCCGACGCCGCCCGCCGAGATGATGCCGCCCTCATCCGGATCGAACGCCCCGACGCCGCCGATGGGAAAGCCATAGCCCCAATGGGCGTCCGGCATGGCATACGACGCCTTCACGATCCCCGGCAGGGCCGCCACATTCGCCGCCTGCTGATAGACCTGCTCATCCATCGCGCGAATGAGGCCCTCGTCGGCAAAGACGATCACCGGCACCCGCATCTTGCCGAAAGGCGCGATCTCCCAACGGGCTTCCCCACGTCGTTGCAGTCTCTCGGCGAACATGGCTGTACTCCTCAGAAGAAGGCAAGAGTAAAAAGGCAAAAGGTAAGAACAGGAAGCCAGTTCCGCTTTCTTCTTCTTACTTTTTCCTGTTTACTTTTTCCTTTCTACTTGTGCTCCTACACATCGACAATGCACTGGGCGGTCCAGTTGCCGTCGCGGCCTTGGCCGACCCGCAAATCCGCGTACGTGGCGGCCTTGACCTCGACCGCTGGCTCGTGCCTGGCCACATCGACCGGTTCGCCCCAGGCTTTGGCCTTGATCCCGCCTTCGACGGCCTCGACCTCGAATCGGCTGAACAGCATCTCGCGGGTCCCCATCTCATAGAGCAGCGAACTAAGCCAGTTCACGAAAAGCAACTCATCGTCGTCTTCCTTGCATTCGATGTCAACGGCCTGTCTCGGCTCCACCTTCTGCGGCTCGGTGATCACGGCGGTCAGCGCGATTGCCGCCTGCGCGAACGCCTCCTCCCTCGTCGGCCCGAGGCCGCGAATGCCGATGTCCGACGGGTGCGAATACAGTTCCCAACGCGCTGCTGCCATACGAATCACCGAATCTCCACGCCGAACGATCCAGCGTATGGTAACAAAACCCGTGCATCATTGCATCAGGTTTTTCCCCTGTCCGCAGGAGGCGGGCGGCGGCGTTCTTCGTTTCCCAGGGCAGCTCCGGGGCGGTGGGCGTGATCCGTCTTTCATCCCTTCGGCTTCGCCTCAGGATGACAGAGTCCGACCTGGCGAGGATTCCTGCGGGTTCGTGGGAGAGCTCAACCGGCGTGTGAGCCTGGACATCGCACTTGGCCCTCATTGGCGGGAGACTCTTGAGCCCAGAAGCGAGCCACGGGTCAATGCCTATTTCCGGCCATAGGCGAACATGAGCGTCAAGAGTACAGCGACTTGCAGGATGGTCAGCACCGGGTCCATCGTCACTCCTTCGATCCAACTGCCTTCACTCCTATAAGGCACTCTGTCGGCGTGAGGTAACATGTTCAGGTACTGTTGCCACGGATCTTTTCTGGTCATACCAACGAGCCAAGACCATTACGAATCCCGCCGGTTTGCTGTGCGAGAGTAGCAATGGCGGCCCCGGTGCAGCTTGACTGGACGAATGGGATGAATAGGGTGGGGAGGTGTCAGCCCCGCGGGGGCGGGTGAAAAGACGACTCACAACCGAGGTTCACGGTCGCGGGGCGGCCCTGAGCCCCCTCTGGCTCGTCAACCGGTGCCGCTGGCGGCAGCCGTCAATTTCGGCCGTAGGCGAACACGAGGGTCAGGAGAACAGCGATTTGCAGCAAGGTGACTACTGAGTCCACTTGAACACTCCTAAAGCATGTCCCTTTGCCTACAAGAGGCAGCAAACCCAGGCGAGGTCACGCACTTGGCAGAAAGAATCCCCGGAATCCACAGGCGATGGATGGACGGCACCCTCTGGAACGGCGTCTCGCGTTGACTGAGCTGTCTTGGGTCCGAGAACAAGTCAGTTTCCTATATGGTTAGAATCTCATGGCTAACCATAACATAGTAACTAATTTCCGCGCCGGGCGCTTTCCTCCGCATTTTTTTCTGCAAATCTCAACCAAGGCCGGAAGGAACTCGATACACACGAGAGAATGGTGCGTAGAGGTACAGTATGAGGATTTCGGTTGTATATGGCGCCTTGCTTCTGGCGGTTAGTTCGGCCCCGTGGTGTGGCGGCAGCGTCAGAGTGGCAAGCCCCAATGGTGGCGAATCGATCCCGGCCCGGAGCCGGCACCAGATCACCTGGTCGTGCGATACCAACGTCCGGCAGGTGGCCATTGACTTCTCATTCACAGATGGAGTGTTCTGGGACGTAGTCGCCAGCGCCGCCTCTTCGACCGAGGGTAGAGGCAGTTATCTGTGGACGGCGCCGGCCGTTTCGTCACCCCGATGTCTCATTCGTGTGGCGGCTATCGGCAAGTCCGACGATTGGGATCAAAGTGATGCGCCTTTCACTATCTTCCCCTGCGCCCTGCGGATGGACTATGATGGCGATTGCGTCCTGACATGGGCAGACTTTGCCGCCTTCGCCCAGGAATGGCTTCGCTGCGGCGATCCGTACGACGCGACCTGCGCGGGCAATCGGCCGCCGCAGATCGTGTCCCGCCCCCCTGTCCTGGCGAGCGTGGGGCAGACCTACCTTTATAGTGTGCGGGCGGTGGACCCGGATGGCGACAATCTTACGTATGGGCTGCTCCGCGCCCCGGCCGGCATGGTCCTCGACGCCGGCTCGGGCCAACTGTCTTGGATCTCGGCCCCCGATCCGCAGAACGGTCTCGCGGTCATTCTCCAGGTCCGCGATGAACTCGGGGCGGCGGATGTCCAGGCGTTCGATCTGGACAGCCCACCGACGCAGCCCCAGCCGATGCTCATCGGCGCCCCGGTAGATGGCTTCCCGAGCCTCTTCGAGCAGCGTGCCATCGTCTATCTCAACGCCGCGAGAATGGCACCCCAGCAGTATCGCGATAAGTACATGGCTGGCTTTGTGCCCAATCCGAGCTCTATTCTGCGTAGCTACGACAGCGTCGAGCCGCTGTACTACGAGCCGAAACTGAACCAGTCCGCGCGCTTCCATGCCCAGGATATGGCGACCAACGGCTGTTTCCAGCACGATAGTTGCGACGGCACCCCCTGGTCCGACCGGATCTGGCGCTACGATCCTCAGGCCCGCACCATCGGCGAGAACATCGGGGCTGGCTACACGAGCGCCAAGAGCTTCGTCGACACCCTCCTGTGCGACGCCTCCGGCGGCCAATGCGCCCAAGACAAGACGTCCCAGGCGGGCCACCGAACCACTATGATGAGCACCAGTTTCACCTCGGTCGGCACGGGCTACGCTCCGGACACCAAGGGCCTCTACCGGCACTACTGGGTTCAGGATTTCGCGTCGGACGGACCCGCCACCAAGCCACCGATCGTAGCCGGTTGCCATGACTTTCTAACCAGCGGCAGAACCTCCTTCCTGCTGAGCTACCGGGATACCACCAATCAGCCCCCAGCTTCCGTACAGGTTGTGGTTGACGGCGTTGTCCACGACATGCCGCTCGATCTCGGCACGCCGGCCGCCGGCACATATCGACGGGACGTAGCCAGGGCCGGCAATTGCCGACAGTACTACTTCCTGGCGGTGACCGCCTCCGGACAATCCTGGCGCTACCCCGGTCCCGGTGTCTCCCTTACTGCCGGCGAAGGCACGTGCAGCGAAGACTACCGGTAGTGCCCTTGCCCTCTTGCACTGGACCAGCCGGGAAGGTATGCTAAGAAGGTGTTTGAGAAGCCGGTTTATCGTGGCATGGGCATCTTGCCCATGAGTCGCAGGGCCATCTTCGCCCTGCAAATTCCTCGATTCTCCACGGGCGAGACGCCCGTGGGACACGCGGGCAAGGATGCCCGTGCCA
>CAYHAJ010000357.1:0-3908 GCA_964354535.1 uncultured Pirellulales bacterium | reverse complement strand
AACTGGATCAGCGCGATCAACGGGTGCGGCCAGGTCGTCAACCTGTTCATGGACTATGAGACGCTGGGCGAGCACCAGTGGGAGGACACCGGCATCTTCGAGTTCATGCGGCATCTGCCGGACGAGATCTTCAAGCACCCGGACAACAACTTCAAGACGCCGAGCGAAGTCGTGGCCACCTACGAGCCGCTGGGCGTTGTCGATGTCCCGCACGTGATCAGTTGGGCCGACACGGAACGTGACCTCTCGGCCTGGCTCGGCAATCCCATGCAGTCCAACGCGATCCACGAGCTCTATCGGTTGGAGAAGAAGATCAAACGGGCCAACGATGCCCGCCTGCTGGCGGACTGGCGCCGGTTGCAGACGTCGGACCATTTCTACTACATGTGCACCAAGTACTTCTCCGACGGCGATGTCCATAAGTACTTCAACCCCTACGATTCGCCCTATGATTCGTACATCAACTTCATGAACGTGCTCGATCACCTGCAGAAACGCTGCCCGACGCCGGCGGTCGCGCCCGCAGCGAGCGGCTCGTTTGCACTGAGCAGGGACTCGCGCGTGCCTGTGCCCGTCTGATCCCAAGGATTGGTGGTCGCGCATGAGTCCAGCCGAATGCCAGATCGCAACGCCTCGAGCAAAGGAGACCACACCGGTGCCCGTCACGAGCAGCACGGCTGGGGAAGCCATCACCTGTGTCACCACCAAGGGCAAGAAGATTGAGGAGCTCTTGGGAAAGGAGTGGCTCCTCACGAACGAACGGGGCAGTTTCGCCTCGTCCACCATCGCCGCGTGTAATACGAGCGGCTACCACGGGCTGCTGGTCGGCTCGCCCGATCCGCTGGTCCGTCGAATCCTGGCGTTGTCCAACTGCCTGGAAGCGGTGTTGTGGAACGGGCGGAGCGTCGAGCTGTCCACCTTCGAGTTCGCCGACCGCTTCGCACCTGAGGGGTACGTGCACCTGCACGAGTTCCGCCGGGACGTCGGGGCGCACCTGGTCTTCCACACGGAGCCGGTGGATCTGTGCAAGTCGGTCTACCTGGCCCGCAATACGGACACGGTCCTCGTGGAATATACCTTCGACGAGGTCCGGGAGCCTTTCGACTTCCTCCTGCGTCCCTTCGTGGGGATGCGGGATTTCCACACGCTGCAACGGTCGAATGCGCCTCTCGTATGCCGGATCTCCGAGGCGACCGTGTGCATTGAGAACAGTGCCCTGGCCGGCTGCGAGCTGCAGTTGCGTTGCCCGGGACTGGGATTCCAGAGTGACCCTCAATGGTGGTTCAACTTCCGGTACCGTGTGAACGAGGGTCGGGGGCTGGCCCATGCTGAAGACCTTTGGGCCCCCGGCCTGTTCCAGGGGCACATCGATCAGGCCGGTCGCCTCGTATTCCAGGCGCATCTGGGCGAACCCGGTACGAGCCCGCCCACGGCACAGGTCGATCCCGAGGCGATCAAGGAGGACCTCCGGGCGCATCAGACGCGGTTGATCGAGCGCGCGGGAGCCAAAGATAAGGCCCACCGGGTCCTGTGCCTGGCTGCCGACCAGTTCGTGGCCAGACGCAAAAGCACCGCCGGCGAGCGCACGACCATCGTGGCGGGGTTCCCCTGGTTCGCCGATTGGGGCCGGGACACCTTCATCTCCCTGCCCGGCTTGCTGCTGGCAACAGGCCGGCACGAGGAGGCCGGTTCGGTGCTCCGCACGTTCGCCGCCGCGCTGGATGAGGGCGTGATCCCGAATCGTTTCGATGACCGCACCGGCGAGGCCCAGTTCAACAGCGTGGACGCATCCCTGTGGTTTATCCACGCCGCGTTCGAGTACCTGGCGGCTACCGACAAGAGGAACGAATTCTCCGAGCAGTTGTTCCCGGCCATTCGGACGATTATCGACGCCTACCGCGCCGGGACACGGTTCGGCATCCACGCCGATTCCGACGGCCTGATCGCCGCCGGCGACCAGAACACGCAATTGACGTGGATGGACGCCCAGTGCGACGGGATTGCCTTCACGCCCCGCTGCGGCAAAGCCGTTGAGGTCAACGCCCTGTGGCACAATGCCCTGCGCCGGACGGAGAAGTTCTGCCGGGACGAGGAAATCCGCAATCCGCAATCCGGACTATGCCGTCATGGCCGAGCAGGTCGGGCGCAGCTTCTGCAAGCTGTTCTGGAACGCCCAACGGGACTATCTCAACGACGCGATCCTGCCGGACGGCAGGGCAGACGACAGCCTGCGTCCGAACCAGATCTTCGCCGTATCGCTGCCCGATGGTCCGCCGCTGACGCGCGTGCAGCAATGGTCCGTGGTCACCGCGGTGGAGCAGAGATTGCTGACGCCCTATGGCCCGCGCACGCTGAGCAGTCGGGACCCCGCCTATCGCGGACGCTTCGAGGGTTCGCCCCGCCAGCGCGATGAAGCCTATCATCAGGGGACCGTCTGGCCCTACCTGATGGGTCCCTTCCTCGAAGCCTATCTTAAGGTCCGCAACTACAGCGAAGAAAGCAGAAGCGACGCCGCCCAACTGCTTCGCCCGCTCCTGTGCCATCTGACGGACGACGGCTGCCTGGGCAGTATCGCCGAGGTCTTCGACGGTGACCCCGTTCACCGCCCTGGCGGCTGTCCCGCCCAAGCCTGGAGTGTCGCCGAACTCCTCCGCATCTACCGCATGGTCACCACCGAGTAGCAAGGTGGTCACTACCGCAGCCGCAACCGTTTGCCGATCCGGTCGCCCTGTCCCTCGTCCCCAAGGCCGCGTCCCGCCTGCCCGGAATTGGCTTTGTTTTTTCCGGAGCTGTATCCGCACACTATTCTCCTAACCTCTGGCAGGAACGATAGTTATAGCGCATTTCCGCACCCTGTAAATTGGGTTTGTTTCGCATGATCGGTCCCCGGTTCCAGCCGGCCGACCCAGAAATGTGGTTTGTTTGTACAACGTGCCCGTGCCGGCCGGGGGCGGCAGGGCGCCGGGTCGACCGCAGGTCTGTCTTCAATCCGCAATCGAGGAATTGGCTTTGTTTCTCACGCCCGGCCCTCCCCTGGGAACGCCGATCTCCCGATCGGCATAGTGGGGCAAATTGGCTTTGTTTGACGCCTGCGACAAAAGTCGCCGAATCGGATACCGACCCGCGTTTCTGAGCGAGTATCAAGGGTTGGTTCGGCTGATCCCGACTTTTGTCGGGCGCGTCTTGTTTGTACAAGATCCCCGGCCCGCGTCCCACAGGCCCCGTCCCGTCCGGCTCCGCCGGAAATTGGCTTTGTTTTTTCAGGAGCTGTATCCACACAGTTCTCTCCTAACCTCTGGCTGGAGCGATAGTTATCGCCCATTTCCGCACCCTGCCAATTGGCTTTGTTTCGCACGATCGGTCCCGGTTTTAACGGGCCGACCCCCGAAATTGGGTTCGTTTCGCACAATAGGCTTGGGCCTGGAATGGTGGAATGGGGCAATCCTGGAGCAACTTTCCCCGCCAGGAAATTGGGTTTGTTTGTACAACGTGCCCGCGCCGGCCCGAGGCGGCCGTTGGTCTGTCTTCAATCCGCAATCCGCAATCCGAAATCCGCAATTGAGCTGCCCCCCGGCCGGTCCGCTCTCGGAAATTGGGTTCGTTTTGCACGATTGGCGTCCGATTGGGATGCTGGAATGATGGAATATTGGCTTTGTTCTGCAGGATGGCTGACGTAGGTAGATTCGACATAACTCCTTTCCTGAAGATGGTTTAGTTCCGATTCTGTTCCCGGGGGAATTGGCTTTGTTTCGCACGATTGCCCCGGCGGTAGGGGCCTTGGCGGCCCGTCCCCGTCCTGCCGGTCTAAGGGCAAATTGGCTTTGTTTGTACATCGGTCTTCCCACCCGACTACTGACAACTGACTACTGCCTACTGCCTTTTGGCTTTGTTTCGCACGAATCTTCTCC
>CAYHAJ010000356.1:0-17699 GCA_964354535.1 uncultured Pirellulales bacterium | reverse complement strand
ACGACAAGGATCAGGCCGAGATGATCACGAAGCTGCACGTCGCCACCATTGTTGCCGGCGAGCAGCAGACCATGAACTTCTACATGAACGTCGGCGGCCGTTCGGACCTGCCGGTCGGCCGGGGTCTGTACCTGGAAATCGCCCAGATCGAGGAGCAGCACGTCTCGCACTACGAGGCGCTGGCCGATCCACGCGAGACCTGGTTCGAGCGGCTCCTGCTGCACGAGTACAACGAATGTTATCTCTACTATTCCTTCATTCAGGAAGAGACGGACGAGCGCCTCAAGGGTCTTTGGCAGAACCAACTGGATTGTGAGATCGAGCACCTGCGCATAGCGGCGGACTTGCTGCAGCAGTACGAGGGCCGGGAGGCCGAAAGCCTGTTGCCGGCGTCGGGATTCCCGGAGCTGATCAAGTTCCAATCGAATAAAGAGTACGTCCGGGACATCCTCGCCTCCCAGATTCACCTGACGGCCGACGGCAATATGTATAAGCGGGTCGATTCTCTGCCGGATTCCCACCGTTACTTTACGTGGCAGCGCTTGGTCAACGTGGACGGCTCGGCCCCCAGCCAATGGGTCGTGGAGCAGCACATCGACCGACGGGGCCAGGACTACCGCCTGGAAACCGAAGGGCCGCACCCCATTGAGGAATACCGTGTTCGCGAGATGGTCGGGGCCTGAGGGCGACGGCCCCTCCCCAGCCGGGTCCGGGAAGTCCCGTCGCGTGGGAACATTTGGCCACACACCAGAGTAACCTCGGGCCTCCGTCGCCGGGACGGGGGCCCGAGGTTTTTTCAATCCGGACAGACCCCCGACACAACCGCAACAAAACCCCTACAAATAGGCCCTGAGACGCTGTTGGTTGCGGGTGACGCGAGACAGAACCTGAACACTTCGGAACACGTTACGGACACTTCGGAACGCCCGAAAAGTGCTACAGGTGTGCTACAGGAGTGCGCGGACCCCGAGTTGGCCCGGCTGATCGAGGCTTGGCCCAAGCTGCCTGCCGATACCCGCGCGGCCATCCTGCGAAAGGCCGGCCTATGACGGCGTTCCCCGATTTCGGCAAAGAGATAGAACGCCCGTTCACCCTCGATGAGCGATGCCTTGATTGTGTCGAACTGTACGCCGGCTGCAACGCGCGACCAGAGAACCCAGCCTCTCGCTGTGCCGACTATTTCCCCTTGCCCGACGTGGGCGTGAACGGCAAGACCGGACAGGAGATCCCGGCGTCTCGGATGGGCGACAGGAAGCAGCCGCGGGTCCGGTTCAAGGCGAAGCGGTCAGACTCGACACCCGTCACCTTGGACGAACCCCATACCCGCAAGGGTAGCAGACCGCCCAAGCAACCACGCCAGCTATCCCCGGCAGCCCATCCCGGACCGAACGGCGAACGGCTCTGCACGTGCGGGGCGGTTCTCCGGAAGCGCGAAAGGTGTTGTGGAGCTTGCCGACTCCAGCGGCGTAAAGAGACTATGCAGCGGCGCCGGACCGGGGACCAGCGGTCTACGGCAGTTGGGTCGGCCTCAGACATGCCGTTTTTCCACGCCGCAACGAGCGCCATGTAGCGCAGGAGCCCCGCGCACAATTAACTGGACCTACGATACCCCCGGCAACTTCTGTGCTACAAACGGCCCACCTCTGCTGCACTGCCGATGCCACGACTCATGTTTGGGCGACCTTATGTGCGTGGAATCCTCCCAGAGTGGGCTCAAACCGCGTCCAAACCGGCCGCAAAGCGGCTCGGTCGGGCCGTGCTATCACGACCGGCCGACCGCGTCCCCGGGGCCCCCGGCCGGCCCCCTGGCCGAAATCTGCCAGAGTCGGCAAAGCTCTCTTTCTCACGGCAAGCCCTGCCAGCTTTCGGTCCTCGCGCGCGGGCGCGCGCGTCCCCTACCCCTCCATGACTTGGTGTTTCGGAATCGGTAACACACCGAGCCAGTAGGTCTGAGAGTGCTCACGCTGTGAATGGGGGCCTGTGAATCGTATCAGCAGGTCCGTCGTCGCAGCCGCCAGCCGGCGCAACTCAGGCCGATGGCACCGAGCAGAGCGGCGCCGGGGATGGGGACGAAGGTCACTTGCGTCATACTGATATCCACGCCATCACCATAGAGGGCTGTCACTCGCAACCCGATGTCCCAGGTCATACCTGGACTGAAACCCCAAGACTCCATCATGGCGATCGAGAGCAAAGGTTGAAGGCCCGTAGCATCAGTGAAGAGGCCGTCCCCATTGAGGTCCCAAACGGCTTGACTCCACTCCCCTTCAACGGAGCCGCCGAGCACGATGGACTGCTGCGCGGCAAGGTCCAAGAGATAGGGTCCGCCCGCATCAGCAATCGGGGCGGGGATGGGCTTCAAAAGCGCTGCATGGAATTCGTTCGCGGCATTCCAGCCAGCTCCAGCTATCCAGCCGGAGTCATTGATGGCCCATGCTTGTGCGAAGTTGAACCCAGGGTCAACGATACGGGTTCTCAGATCGACATTGTTCCCTTGGCCTGTTATGTCATACAGTAAGGGACGGCCAATCCCTCCTACAACTTGCCCACTGTTGTTAATTGACCAAGCGATTCCAGGACCCAGGTCTATGTTGTTGCCTTGACCTGTAGGGTCGAACAAGACTGCACGATAGCCATCACCAACCGAGTAGCCGACTATCTGTCCGTGGTCATTGATCGAGTTAGCCCCGCTCTGCGAGAGTCCGAGATCAACATTCTGGCCGTTTCCCGTCGGGTCAAACAGAGTCGCATGGGCGCTTCCAGAACTATTCGCTGCCCAGCCAACTATTTGGCCATCGTTATTGATTGCTTGCGCGCTGCTTGCGGCGCCACCCAATGTACCCAAGAAAACGTTGGCCCGGTGACCCGTTGCGTCAAATAGCGTCGCACGCTCGCCGCCGCCTTGAGGTCCAGTGGACCCTACTATCAGACCGCCGTCGTTGATCGAACTGGCGCGGCCTGATCCGAGATGGATATTGTTGCCTTGCCCTGTTGGATCGAACAGAATTGCATCAGACCACCCCTCCCCCACAATCTGGCCGCTGTTATTGATGGAACATGCGCCGACGACCTCGCCCCCCCATGCCAGGATGATGTTGTCTCCATGCCCTGTCGAGTCGAACAACACAGCGGCAGCAGCGGAGTAGATGGCTCTCCCCCCTCCACCGACCACCTGTCCGGAATCGTTAATCGCACGGGCGCTGCTGCCCTGATTATGCTTGTGCTCCGGGTCCAATGCGCCGAGGTCCACCACATGATAGAAGTCACCGACCGCCGTTGTTGAAAAGCCGGGAGCAACGGAAAACACGGCGGCGCTCACCAACACAAGAATGGATTGCCTTCTCACGTCTCTCACCTCCAAACCGCCCGCGCAAGATAGACGCGGTGCAACCGTAGTACGTTTCGCGAACCTCCACTCGCCTTCCGTGGCAGCTTCCACAATTCCAGACTCAGTGTACCCTTCGGCCAGTTCCCGTGTCAATGGGAAAGCTCGGATTTCCGGCGGGGACAAGCCTTGTTTTCGGCTGAAAACAGGATATGATGGTGCCGTGGACACGACAGACATAACGCAGGACTCATACCGTCAACGATCGCGCTCGGACCATCGTGTCCACAACATCATGCCCGGGCGCGATTTCTTTTTTTCTCCCGATGTGGTCGAGAAAGCGCCATGATGAAACGAGAGAATGCCCCAACGAAGACCCGGCGCGGCGCAACGGACCCCAACAAGGCCCCTATCGCGGAACTGATTCGACTCTTCACTGAGGCAAAGGAACTCTGTGCCAACCTGCCAAAGAAGAATCCCAAGATCTGGCAGAAGTGTCGAGAGGCAGTGCGCCATCAGCCATCGTGGGATGATGAGTTACGGGGCATTTTGCGAATCCCGGCGGCTGTAGGGGCGATACATACGCGGGAGCGTTCCCAGGATGGCACGGTCTGCTTTCATGACATTCTCTCCGCGATGCAACAATTCACTGCCCCCGGCCCGTTGCCCGCAGAAGACATTGGGTACCGTTTGTTGACTGACGGCTATTATCAATTCCTCGCGGGGAATTGCCTCTATCCATTGGAGGAGGCAATCTCTGGTAGCTTGGACGATCCCATTCTCTACGATCTCGCCTTGATTCCCTATTGCCGCCAAGATCCTGACTACCCGGCAGCCTGCACGCGCGTGGAGGAAGAATTCGGGGACTTGGCCAAGAACATCGACCACGCCCTGGCCCCGCTCCTACCTACATTTGATCGTATCGCTCGTATACGTGGAACACTCCTGACCGCTGACTGGCCAAGGATTCGAAGGGGTTCTCTCGTTGGGAAAATGCTCCGCTACCACGACGAGGACTTTCTCGCCAGAGCCATCGACGAGCTCGAACTCCTTCTTGAGGGCGATGGCTTGTCGCAAGTTTCCGAGGCGGCGTTGCCCGCCAACGGCGCTGATTCTGCGGAGAATGAGCAACCGGCCGAGCCACCAGCAGGCAGCACGACACAGGTTGAAGACGAGAGTGGGGTCGGTGACACGGAGAGCAACATCCTCACGGCCGTTGGCAAAGAGCACATGACTGGTCGAGTACTTCTTCAAAAAGCAGGCTACGAGTACTCCGGGTACTATCGAGGGATACTCAGCAACCTCAAAAAGCGTGGCCTCCTTGCACACGACAAGACGGGGTACTACAGGCGCAAGGCCTGAGGCGCGTCTGGACGCGCGTCCGGACGTCCGGACATACAACGTCTGGACATACATCACTTCTTCTTCGTCGTATCCTACCAGTAGAAATCGAAAGTGATTTTCTATTGAAGGGATCGGCAATGCTGGTTCTCAGTACGGGGCAAATCGCCGAAGAGATTGGGGAAGATCGGGACCGTGTGTCCTATGCGATCCGGAAGGCAGGTGTGAAGCCGATTGGTCGGGCCGGCCTGGTCCGCCTCTTCCCCCAGAGCGCCGTCGCGACCGTCAAGGACTTCCTCCAGGAGAAGCGCGACCAGAAGGAGCACGTGCCATGCAGCGCATGAAAAAAGCCGGGGGCGGCAACCCACCGGCCACGACCACGAGACAATCGGAATTCTACTCCCGGCCCCATCCGGCGTCAAGCGCCGCCCGTTGCGGCGCTTGGCTCGACCGCGCTGCCGTTGTGTTGGCGGGACTGCTGGCGAATCTTCAGGAGGCGATTCATCTCAGTCCGGCAGAGCGGGAAGGCGGCTGGGCCGTCTTCGCAGAATTGCTGGCGCACTACGTGACGGCGAAACACCAGAGGGCAGGCTGATGGCTGAGAGCATCGTTGCCAGCTACGATTACCGGGACGAGCAAGGAGTTCTGCTTTATCAGAATGTCCGGTTTGAGCCCAAGGATTTTCGGCAGCGGCGGCCGGACGGCAACGATGGATGGGTCTGGAATCTTGACGGGACGCCGCGGTTACTCTATCGGCTGCCCGAGCTACTGGCGGCATCGTCGCAGGATTGGGTCCTGATCGTCGAGGGGGAGAAGGACACTGACAACCTGCGCGACCTTGGCTTTGTGGCGACGACCAGCGGCAACGCCAGTTCCTGGCGCGCGGAATTCGCCCCACACTTCGCGGGCCGGCTCGTCTGCATCCTTCCGGACAAGGACAAGGCAGGGCGCCGTTATGCCGAAATCGTCAGGGACTCTCTGCAGGGTGTGGCCGCCGAAGCCCGATTGGCCGAAGTGCCCGGAGAACACAAGGACATCAGCGACTACATCGAAGCGCGGGATGCGGCCGATGAGCAGACGCTGCGGATTGAGATCCAAGGCATGATCGATGCGGGCAAGCCGGCGAAGTCCGCGCGCATCGGCGACAATGACCCCGGCGCCAAGCTCGATCAGAAGAAACCGGGCAAGCGGCAATCGAATCGAGAGGAACAAACCGAGTTGGATACACGGCCCGTCCATCGGCCGCGCATTCTCGATCTGGAATCATTGACGCCCCGCACAGTCGACTGGCTCTGGCAGAACATGATTCCGATGGGAGGTTTCACGAGCCTGGGGGCCAATCCGGGAGCGGGCAAGACCAGTGTCATGCTGGACAGTGCGACCCGTCTCAGTCTGGGGCGTCCGATGCCTCTGGCGGGACGCGATAGCGCCAAGATCGGTACAACGGTCTTCGTTGGACAGGAAGACTCCGCCGAACGTGTGCTCCTGCCGAGACTCAAGAACATGGGGGCCGACCTCAGCAAGGTCAAGATCTTGGCCGGTGTGGATGTCGTTCGCGGGAATCAGGTGGACGACGAACCGTTCTCGTTGGATGGGATGCTACACGTCCTGGACTCACTGATGGCGACGTACCCGGATACACGGCTGATCGTTCTGGACCCTATCACGGATTACCTGGGGGCGGCCGTCAATCCGAACAGCAATCAGGAAGTGCGGCGTGTCCTACAGCCTTTGAACCCCTGGGCGGATGGGCACAACGTTGCCGTGGTCGGAATCACGCACCTGAACAAGCGGAAGGACGACGACGCGATCTACCGGACGCTCGGTTCGATGGGATTTGCCGCTGTGGCGCGGGCCGTTCTGGGAATCTCCATTCATCCCGAAGATGCCGACAAACCCGCTTGGGAGAGACGCAGGATTCTCACGGCCATCAAGGAGTCATACGCACCGGAAGGGGACTCGCTCGTGTTTCGCATCGACCAGTCTTTGCAGACGTTGCTTTGGGAGAGCGAGCCTCTGCGGATCGGGGCGAACGAACTGCTCTCCGGCAACTGTGCGAGCGTCCGCACCACGAAGGCCGAAGCATGGTTGAAGACCCAATTGGAGAGCGCTCAAGGGCCTGTGGATTCCCAGACCCTCAAGAAACGAGCGGTCGAATACGGGGTCTGTAGCGAACGGAGCCTAACGCGGGCCGCCACGAAATTGCGGGTAGCCCGCGCGACTACAGGTGTGGGGGCTTCCCTGGTGTCCTGGTGGGGCAAGCCCGGTATGGATATCGACGGATGGCTGCAATCGTCCGGGCGTGGGACGGTGACGCAAGTTGACCAAAGTTGACCGAACTTGTCTTTCGGGACTTTGGACAACTAAAGACAAGAAAAGACAACTTCGGACAAAGACACGCTTACAGGAAGAAAGGGAGCATAAGGACTGAGCATGGAAACGACTGAACACAAAGCGACGGATCGCAACGGGATCATTGCGGCATTGGCGGAACTGCCGGCAGACGCGATTGTCGATGAAGCCGGCCTGGCCCGGGTTTTCCATCGGCACCCGGTCTCGATCAAGCGGGCCATCCGGCGGGGGGAACTGCCCGCTGGCGTCCGGCTGTTTGGCAAGCAGACCTGGACCGCGAAAGCCGTGCTGGACCACCTGAACCGCCGGCTGGAAGAAGCCAAGAAAGACGCGGAGCGATTGCAGCGCAGAATTTCCCAACTTAGCGCTTGACACGGACTTACTTTTGCGTATGCGATAAGTGCATGGCAAAGAAGAGGAAACACAAGATGGGCAGACCGCCGAAGAAGGCGAAGGACCGACGCAGCAAGCCCGTCACACTGAGGATGGTCCCGGCCGAGCACCGGGAGCTTGTCAGCGACGCGCAGGCGGCCGGACTGAGCATATCGGAGTACCTGTTGACCTGTTGGCGGAAAGTGAGGCTGTGATATGGCAGGGGCGCGGAAGAAACCGAACCACGAGAGCGGCAAGTACCAGGGCTACTACAAGGACTACACGGGCCGGCGGGTGTTCTTTGTCGGCACGACCAGCCGCCAAGAGACCAAGCAAATCGCGCGCGACCTGGAAGCGAAGCATCGCCAGATCGCCCTGGGCACCTTGCCCCCGCCCACGGCGCCGGCCAGACATCGCCAGCGGCCGTTCCTGGAAGTCGTGGCCGAGTATGTCGGCTGGGGCAAAGCGTTCGGTCGCTCGGATGGGAAGGGCTGGACCGCACGGTGGGCGAGCGACGTTGACGCCTGTCTGCACAAATGGGCCGAGACCCTGAGTATCGAGACGCTGACGGACCTGGACGGGATCTTGCCCCGCGTGGAAGCGACCTTGCAGCAACTGGCCGAACAGGACTATGCCGGCCGCACGTTGGGCGCGTATGTGAAGCCGCTGATCGCCTTCTGCAAGTGGTGCATCGGTCACGGCTATCTGGTCGCGAACCCCCTGGAGAATCTCGCGAGGATCGATCAGACGCCGGAGAGCGAGCGGCGGGCGATGACGGCTGACGAAATCGCCGGGCTCTTTTCTGTGGCCCCGGGATGGCGACGGCTGGCCTACGCCGTAGCGATTGTCACGGGCCTGCGCCTCTCGGAGTTGCGGCGGCTGGACCGGATCGACCTGGACGTGGAGAATAGCCGGTTGTGCCTGCGGTGGAAGTTGACGAAGAACAGGAAGCCGGTCACGCAATACCTGCCGGCCAAGCTGGCGGCGGCGTTGGCGGCGTTCGCGGATTCAGGCGCTCCCAAGCGACTGTACGAGAGAGCCCGCACGCAGCGGGCCTTGCCGGAGAGCCCCTTGCTCTTTGTGCCGAGCCACCTGCTACGGCGGTTTGACGTGGACCTGGAGAGAGCCCGCATCGCCAAAGAGACCCCCGCGGGTAAGCTCGACTTCCATGCCCTGCGGGCAACCGGGATTACCCTCTGTGCCGAAGCAGGGGCGAACCCCAAGGAGCTTCAAGCCATGGCGCGGCACGCGGACCCCAAGCTCACGTTCGGCATCTACGCGAAAGCGCGGGACCCCCGCATGGCAGAACTGGCCGAGAAGGTGGGCGGTCTGCTCCCGGTTTCGGGCGCAGAAAGTGCTACAGAAGTGCACTGTGAAGGGCAGGGGCCGCATAAGTTATTGCCCGAACGGGAGTTATGCGAAGAAGGCTCCCGTCGCCGGGACGGCGGCCCGAGGTTTTTTCACACGCGGCCAGGACATCAACCCTCCGCCCGGACGCTATCTTCATGTGTGCGCACCAACAAAGAAGCGCGCACCACGAAATCCCACATCCGAGAGGCCCAGAATCCGCGACGACGTTTGGGGCATGGGGATTTCGGGTTTTGGATTTGTCTCGGATTTCGACATTCGAATTTGGGGTTTCCGCGGCACGGTGGTCCCTTCGACCAAGCCTGAACTGCGCGCGATTGGCGCTTGCGGAAGGGGGGGCGGGTCGCCTATAATGAAACCGCCGTGAGTGCGCCGTCGTATAGGTACGGCGGATTCACCCAATTTTCCTGGAAAGGCAGAGAGGTTTCCTGTGTTCGAGTCGCTGACGGAAAAATTCAATTCGGTCTTTCGGTCGCTGTCCGGCCGCGGGCGGATCACCGAGGCCAACATCTCCGATGCCATGCACGACGTCCGCAAGGCCCTGCTGGAAGCGGACGTCAACTACAACGTCGTCAAGCAGTTCTGCAAGGACGTGCGGGATAAGGCGATCGGGGCCGAGGTGATCAAGAGTCTGCATCCGGGCCAGATGATGATCAAGATCGTCAACGACGAGTTGACCCGGCTCATGGGCCCGGTAGACACGCGGATCTACTTCGTCTCGCCCGGCCCGACGATCATTATGCTGGCCGGTCTCCAGGGGGGCGGCAAAACGACGACCGCCGCCAAGCTGGGTAAGTACCTCGTGGCCAACGGCCGGCATCCACTGATGGTTGCCGACGACTTGCAGCGGCCCGCCGCT
The DNA here is from genome assembly GCA_964354535.1 of uncultured Pirellulales bacterium. Lineage (GTDB taxonomy): Bacteria > Planctomycetota > Phycisphaerae > Sedimentisphaerales > Anaerobacaceae > PLanc-01. The sequence continues at coordinate 8,082 of CAYHAJ010000356.1, read as the reverse complement.
ATTGAGCAGCTCAGAATTCTCGGCGAGCAGCTCAGCATTCCCGTCTACACCGACGAGACGACCAAAGACGCCGTCAAGGTCGCGAAGGACGGCGTCGGATACGCGAAAGAGCACGGCCAGGACGTGGTCGTGATCGATACCGCCGGCCGGCTGCACGTCGATGAAGAGATGATGGCCCAGGTGGCCGACGTCGCCAAGGCGGTCTCGCCGCAGCAGATTTATCTGGTCTGCGACGCGATGACCGGCCAGGACGCGGTCAACTCCGCCAAGGAGTTCAATCAACGGCTCGAACTGGACGGTGTCATCCTGACCAAGCTCGACGGCGATGCCCGCGGCGGCGCCGCCCTGAGTGTCAAGGCCGTCACGGGCAAACCCATCAAGTTCATCGGCGTTGGAGAAAAGCTCGACAAACTCGAGGAATTCCACCCCGACCGAATGGCTTCGCGCATCCTCGGCATGGGCGATGTCGTGACCCTGGTCGAGAAGGCCCAGGAGCAGTTCAACCAGGAAGAGGCCCTGAAGCTCCAGCAGAAGATGGCCAAGGGCAGCTTCGGCTTCGACGACTTCCTCAAGCAGATGCAGGCGGTCAAGAAGATGGGCGGGATCAAGGACATGCTCAAGCTCCTGCCCGGCCTCGGCGGCCAGATGGCGGACCTCGACCTCGACGGCCAGGAGATGGGCCAGATGGAGGCCATCGTCTATTCGATGACGACGGCAGAACGCCGGGACCCGGATCTGATCGATTCGTCCCGGCGGCGGCGCATCGCGGCCGGCTCCGGCGTGGAGGTCAATGATGTCTCCAGTCTGGTCAAGACCTTCAAGCGTAGCCGGGACATGATGAAAGCCCTCAGCGGTGGCAGCTTCGGGGGACTCAAGAGCCTGTTCTCCCGCGGCTTCAACATGGATGCGATGAACGCCGCCATGACCCACGGTCGCAAGATCAAGCAACGCTCCAAGCGCAAGCGCGTCATCAAGCGCCACGGCAAAATCAAGAGAATCGAATAGCATGACATGACACCTGTGTTTCTGTGCAACCAGGAAGGATTTGAAGGTTGGACGCCAAAGTAAAAATATCTCTCCACGAGTACCTGGAAGAGGTTGCTCGATTCTGCGATAATCAGTATGGTAGTGCGGTCCGCAACCGGTTCGAGGATGTGCGGGGGACCAGCGAATTGGCCATGTTGGTGGTGCCGACGAGCGAGGAACTCCTGCAATTGCGGCGGGCCGTCGCCATTATGACGCCCCGGGAAAAGCAGGGCGCGGACCAGCTTACGGATGAGCAGATCGAGAGGATCGCCGCGGATGCCCGCGTGGATCCGGCGAACTTCGCGATCTTCATGAACGGCTATGCGTTACTGTGTAAACGTGTTTCGTGACCCGCTTGGCGGCTCGCGAAAATTGATCATACGGGTTCTCCAGAAAGGAAAGTCATGGCAGTGAAACTGAGAATGGCGCGGATGGGCCGCAGGCACCGTCCCTTCTTCCGGATCAACGCGGTGGAGTCCCACACCCCGCGCGACGGCAAGGTCCTTGAGAAGCTGGGTCACTACGACCCGCTGGAGAAGGACGCCACCAAGCAGATCGTCCTGAACCGCGACCGCGTGGAATTCTGGCTCGGCCAGGGGGCGGTCCCCAGCGATACGGTCTCGGAGATTCTGCTCCGGCAGGGGATCAAGCACAAATACGCCGAGGACAAGGCGACCCGCCAGGCCCAGGCCCGCAAGCTCGCCCACGCCAAAGGCAAGCTCTTCACCGCCACCGAGAGAATCCGTGCCGAAAAGGCGAAAGCCGCCGCCGAAGCCGCTGCGGTCGCCGAGGCCAAGCCGGCCGAGACGAAATCGGAGACGCCGGCAGCGGGTAGTTAGCAGTTGTCAGTTGTCGGTTGGCAGTTGTCGGAGTAACTGGGAACGGCCAACTGCGAACTGAGAACTCCTTATGCGTATCGATATCCTCACGCTTTTTCCGGAGATGTTCGAGTCTCCGCTGAGCTACTCGATTTTGAAGCGCGCGCAGGAGCAGGGGATCGTCGCGATCGCGCTCACGAATATCCGCGACTTCGCGACCGACAAGTACCGCAAAGTCGACGATAAACCGTATGGCGGCGGGCCGGGCATGGTCATGATGCCCGGCCCGCTCTTTGACTGCTTCGAGCACGTCGAGAAGCTGGCCCCGCATCGGGGTCGCGTGATTCTGTTAACCCCTCAGGGCACACCCTTCAACCAGGCCAAAGCCCGTGAGCTGGCCGCCGAGGACCGGCTGATCCTGATTGCCGGCCGCTACGAGGGCTTCGATGAGCGCATCCGCATCGGTCTGGGCGCCGAGCAGATCTCGATCGGTGACTATGTCCTCAACGGCGGCGAACTGGCTGCGATGGTAATTATTGACGCGGTGGTCCGCCTGCTGCCGGGGGCCCTCGGCGACGAGGACTCCGCCAAGACCGATTCCTTCTCGGTAGGGGCGAATGATCATTCGCCCCTTCTGGAATACCCGCAATACACGCGACCGGAGGTCTTTCGCGGCATGAAAGTCCCGGACATCCTCCTCTCCGGCGACCACGCTAAGATCGCCCAATGGCGCCGCGAACAGTCCCTGGAACGCACCAAGCAATGGCGTCCCGATCTGCTGGATGCCGCCGACTCGGGAGAGAGGAGATAACCAGTGGAGCCTGTCGCACCGAAAACGAATCGAGCTGCTGTGATCGCGGCAGGTTTGGCTCTTTTGAGCTTGGTGCTCTTCGTGCCAGGCCTGATTGGCGCGCTGGACCCACGTCTCTTGAACCCGGAAGGTAAAGGGATTAGTGCGGTTTCATCATGGGGTTTACCGCTGGGGTTTGTGGCTTTTGCGGTCGGAGTGGGGGCCATGATCGAGATAGGACTGACTCACGGGCGGCAAACGGGCCACGGGTTCGCTGTCATTGCAGTGCTGGTGCCTATTGCGCAAGTCCTCATGATTCTATGGGTTGGAGTCAATGCCGGCCGCAAGGTCCTTTCCCCGCGTATGTCTTGTGGCACAAACTTGTCCGGGATCGGCAAGGCCATGCTGCTGTACAGCAACGACTACGAGGACGCTCTTCCCGTGGCCGGGGCGAAGGGGACTATATGGGTCGGCTCACTGCCGGACTGGACGGCGCAGGACCGTTCCGCAGCCTTTGGCATACGCTCGGATGGTACGGGCGGGCAGGCAACTCTAGGCGCCAGTCTCTACCTGTTAGTCAGGTACACGGACGTGACGCCGAAGACCTTTGTCTGCCGGGGAGACCGGGGCACAAGACCGTTCGATCCGAATGAACACCTTCCCGGCCCCAAGAGGGCGGGAGCGCTCTGGGATTTTGGTCCCGATCCGAGCCGACATTGCAGTTACTCCTATGATATGCCTTACGGCACCTACCGGCGAACAGTCAGCATGGAGCCCTCCATGGCATTGGCCGCCGACCGCAACCCTTGGATTGATGGTCCGTTCTGGAGAGCGACGGACTTCTCGAAGTTCAAATACGACGGCACGGACAAGCAGCAGCGGATGGGCAACGCCATCGCTCACGCCCTGCACGGACAGAACGTTCTCTTTCTTGACACGCATGTCAACTTCCAGAAGCGGTCCTACTGCGGTCTTGAGAACGACAATATCTACACGTCCTGGGACGGGGCCGACAAGATTCGGGGCAGACCGCCCAAGTTCGGCAGCCAACCCGCCGGGCAGGAGGATTCGCTCCTCGTCAACGACCCGGCGGTGATGCGCTCGCAGTAGTTCCTCTGTTTTCACGGCGTGTGATACCGAGGGTAGAAGTTGTATTCATTGGGAGGGAGGACAGATGGACGCAACGGAACGTGACAACGGAGGTGTCCAGCAGAGCGGTGCGAACGGATCGGACGGCGGCCCTCGACCTTCGGCTCCGGATGGTGTTGGACTGGGTCTCGTCAGGATCAGCAAGTATGCCGTCATTGGTTGTGGGCTTGCTGTCGTGAGCTTCTTGCTCCTGCCGGGGCTGCTTTTCACCTTCAAGAAAGGTCCACCAGATCCTTGGCGCCCGGCGTATCAGCTTGTCACCTTCGTGATGCCGTTTGCTGCGGCCATATTCGGCATTTGGGGCCTGGGGCAAATCGCCTGCAGTGGGGGCCGGCTCGCCGGCAGAGGTTTTGCCTGGATCGGCGCCAGTGCGCCCGTGGTTCAGTGGCTTGCTTTCCTCTTTGTCATCGTCCCGCTGGGACCGCGGAGCTTGGCGTTCCGGATGACCTGCGGCACCAACCTGTCGGGCATTGGCAAGGCCATGCTGCTCTATTCCAACGACTACGCAGATGAGTTGCCGCGCGCCGGCGGGCGCAGCAGCACCTGGGGGCAAACGGCCGACTGGATGGCCGCGAGCCGGCATCAGGCTTTCAGTCTGGAGGCCGACGGCACCGGCGGTGCGGCCAGCATCGGCTCGTGCTTCTACTTCCTCGTCAAATATACCGAGGCGACGCCCAAGATGTTTCTTTGCGGCGGCACCAAGAAAACAAGGGAAAAGGGAGTCAGCGAGTTCAAACTCGGCACCTACCGCCTGCGCGACAAGAGGTTGAGATTGATCGATCTCTGGGACTTCGGTCCCGACCCCACGAAGCATTGCAGCTACGCGTACCAGATGATCTACAATCCATACCGGCTGACCGTCTCCGCTGAACCCGGCATGGCGATTGCGGCCGACCGGAACCCCTGGATGGACGCCCCGGCCGCCAAGGCCAAAGACTTCGCCCTGTTCACGCCGGAGATCCCTCCTTTCAATGGCACCAGCGATCAGGCCCGCCAAGGCAATACCACCAGGCACCAGGGGGACGGCCAGAACGTGATGTTTCAGGACACGCATGTGAACTTCGAGAAGCGGGCGACCTGCGGTCTTGAGGAGGACAACATCTACACATCTTGGGACGGGGCCGACAAGATTCGCGGCCGGCCGCCGAAGCTGGGCAGCCAACCTGCCAGCGCGAAGGATTCGCTCCTCGTCAACGACCCGCCTGTCACACGCAGGTAGTATGGATCGGGAAGGATTCGGCAGCGTAGGACCTCCGCATGCGGGTCTCCAGGAAGGCCCCGAGTACACACGCGTCCGGAGATCTTTCGCGGCATGAAAGTCCCCGACGTTCTCCTCTCCGGCGACCACGCCAAAACCGCCCAATGGCGCCGCGAACAGTCCCTCGAACGTACCAAGCAGTGGCGTCCTGATCTGCTCGAATCCCGCCCTCTTGAACCCGACGACCGACCCGCACCAGCGACGGTCGGAATCGTTCGCCGACGGAGTTAGCATCAAGTGTTCCCGAAATTCGCCTCGGGATTGCTTTTGTTTTTTGGCGGGTCTGATCCTACAATGGAACAGGAAACCGTGAACGCACCAGGAGAGCCGTATGAGCCTTGACGAACTTGTGGCTGAGGTCAAGAAATTGAGTCTGGAGGATCGTGCCGCCCTGGCGAAGCGGATCGTCGAGAGTCTGGACGAACTATCGGAATCAGAGATTGAGGCCCTGTGGGTACGGGAGGCGGAGCACAGGTTGGACGAACTGGAGCAGGGGCGCGTGACTGAGATTCCAGCCGAGGAGGTACTCCGCCGCGCCAGGGCTGCGATCTCGTGAAACCTATCACCTTCCATCCAGACGCGGATGCCGAGATCCATGAGGCGGCCCGCTATTACGAAGACCGTTCGACGGGTCTCGGGGCCGAGTTGCTCGACGAGGTTGAGCGAGCGCTCGGCCTGATTGCCAGGAATCTGGAAGCCTGCCAGCGAGTGGGAGGCCGAGCACGGCGGAAGTCGCTGTGGCGATTTCCCTATAACCTGATTTACGCGGTGTATTCGGATCGAATCCGGATCGTGGCCTTCGCCCACCAGAAGCGGCGTCCCTTCTACTGGCGAAAGCGGCAGAGGGACCCGGTAGAACCGACAGGGCCCGCTACGCCGCAAGCCGAACGATGATGCTCGCACTCGCTCAGAGAAACCAGGGATAGCAGAGGGAGAATTATGATCGAGAGACGTGTTGCCTCAGCCGGACTGACGGGTGTCGACGTGCTGGTCGTAGAAGGAAAACTGGATATCGAGGTACGGTTTCAGGCCATTCCGAGTATGGAGGGTATGTATATCAAAGGGCCACCGCCCGTTATTCTTGTCTGCTCTGAAAGACCGCCTGGCCGGCAGGCGTATACTTGCGCGCACGAATTGGGCCATCATGTCTTCAGCCACGGCCTAAGAGTGGACGAGTGTCTCACTCCCGGCACAGGGGTGGGTTCTCTCAGTTCGGAAGAGTGGTTAGCTGACAGGTTTGCCAGTTTCTTCCTGATGCCGAGATACGTAGTGGAAAGGGCCTTTGTAACACGAGGATGGCATTGGGAGACCTGCGAATCCTCGGCGCTCTATATAGTGGCCGGCCAATTGGGAGTGGGCTACGAGACGCTGATTCAACATATGAAATGGTCTCTGGGGATGTTGACAGAAGGTCATGCCAAGGCCCACTTATGCGTCCCTCCCGGAGAACTGCGAGAAACAGTGCTCGGTGGAAAGATCACTTCCCACCTGCTTATCGTAGATCGGTTTTGGAATAGTAAGATCGCTGCCGATCTGCAGGTGGGAGATTGGGCAATACTGCCTCGTGGGACGTTGACTGAGCAGCACGTCATCCGCACAATCGGAAACCATGAGCGAGGAGTACTTGTGGAGGCACGACGACCCGGAACTGAGCGAGCCGTATCGTCTGACACCACATGGGCTGTGAATATGAGAGTCTCACGGAGATCGTATGTCGGTCGGAGCCTTTTCAGGCACCTGGAGGATCCTGATTATGAGTGAGCCAATTCCGATCAGCGACACGAACCTTTCATATGCGTGGGCCAAGGCCCTGCTTTCCACCGCGAAACACTCTCTGAACCATCCTCCTCCCTTATGTGTGACGGTCACTGGCTTCAGAAAGCAAGAACCGGTCGAAGACCCAAGGGTTCGGGAGGCCGTTGACGCGGCGCTCCGGTCCAGACCGAGAGCAAATCGTGTAGACGTCTCCGCAATGGTCGTCTTCCCTTACAGGGCATGGGTGAGGCATGGCTGTCCTTCATGTGACGAGTTCTCCAGGTGGTGCCTTGAGAAACTCATCCCACGTCTCAAGGCACGCGACGTGCGAAACAAGAGAGGTCTGTACTTCGAGCGAATGATGGGGTATCAGTACTTCGATTCTGACGGAAAGCTGCACGAGCACAACCAGCTCCGGCACGTAATCAATTGGTGGAAGGACCGCAAGCAGGACGGTAGGAGGCCTCGGCAGTCCGGACTGCAAGTGACGTGTTTCGACCCTCGTAGAGATCACACGAGAGTACCACGGTTGGTGTTTCCGTGCCTTCAGCAGGTAGGACTTGCCTATGATCCGACCGATAAGGACAGTCTCATAGTTAATGCATTCTACCCTACTCAGTTCATTTTCGATAGAGCCTACGGCAATTACCTGGGCCTGTGTCACTTGGGGGCCTTCCTTTCACACGAAATTGGTGTGAAACTCGTCCAGATGAATTGCTTCGTCGGGTGCGCGCGATTGGGTAATAATGATGTCACTAGAAACAGCCTCAAGCCTCTGCTTGACTTGCTTGAACGTATCGTGCCTTCGTAACGATGAGTACGCGCGTTATGTGATTATCCCACATGCGACAGAGTGACGCACTTGCATCTCTTAGAGTGGATCAGAAGGAGAGTGCAGAGTTGATGGCTGTTCAGAAAGAGGCTCTCCGGCGTTGGGCACCCGCGAAGCCGACTGTGGTGTTTGACGCCTACTGGAGATTTGCCACCGAGCGCCAGGCGGTGTTCTTCCGCAGGTTGGAGCGGCAGCCTCCTCCTTGGACGAATGATCCGGTACTGCGGAGGTTCAAGTTCACGAATGCGTATCGTATCCTTGACCGAGTAAGCCAATACCTAGTCAGGAACGTGATGTACAGTGGTGTGCAGAACGGAAGTTGTCAAGCCGAATGAGACAGTTCCTTTTCAAAATTAAGCTCTAATGAATCGCTTGCTTTTGGATGTCCTTGGGCGGATTGATCCAGACGGCCTGAGGCGGCAACGCCGCCTTGGGCGGTTGGCGTACGAACCGG
>CAYHAJ010000355.1:0-10559 GCA_964354535.1 uncultured Pirellulales bacterium | reverse complement strand
CCCAGTGTGACCATATGTCAATAATACAATTAGATAATATCAAATATAATACGCATAAATTACTGGCTACAAATTTTGGCACAAATCGCCATAACTCAAGTTCTGATAAGGCCTTAAGTCAGAATCGATATGGAACATCCGTTGCACAAACAAACCCAATTCCCGCCAGCATGCCGATCGGGAGATCGGCGTTCCCAGGGGCCATGCGTGCGAAACAAAGCCAATTGGCAGAGGAGTTTCAAGTGTGAAGTGCCGAGTTTCAAGTGAGCAAGGTCAGGCGGCGAGCCTTCCGGGTCTTCCAACTTCAGACTTTACACTTCAAACTGCGGCGCAGCCGCCAGTTGTCACGAGAGGGCGGGGCCGGTACAATCCGGCCCAAAGCAGATAACTGCGGAAAGGACATACCATGAGAATGACAGTCGTTGCCTTGAGTTGTCTGACCGGGGTCGTGATCTTGTTGGCGGCGGGCAGGGCCGGCGGGGGCAGAACTGCCGCTCCCGTGCCGGGAGTCCCGTCGATCGGCGTGGTGAGCGTCGTGGACCTCCTCGTGGCGGTTTCGGAGGCCCGCAAGTACAACGACGAGATCCGGGCCGATCAACGCAAAGGCCAGATTGAGTTGGACGCGCTGGCCAAAGAGATCGAGAACCAGGACCGGGAACTCGCCACCCTCAAACCGACGAGCATGGACTACCTGAAGCAGGCGGAGATGGTGTGCGGAAAAGAAGGCCCATTTTAACGCCCACCGGGAGTTCCTCGACCGGCAGATTCGCTTGAAACAGCAAGTGTGGACCCAGAAAGCGGATGGTGAGATCGTGCGGGCCACGCGGGAGGTGGCCGCCGAGAAAGGGCTGTCCCTGGTCCTGGTCAAGGACGATCCCAACAATGTGACGGAGGCGGAGGGGATCCGCGCGGCGATCGCCACCCAGAAGGTGCTGTATTGCGGTGGCTGCCCGGATATCACGGCGGACGTCCAGGCGAAGCTCATGGCCGCCAAACCGTAGGTCGTGGATCGGCGGAAAGGTGCCCTTATGGTTGGGAAGATGGCCGGGATGATCTTTCCGTGTGTCTTTCTGCTGGCGCCGGCTCCATTCTTCGGCGGCTGCGCGAGCGGGCCGGCGTATCCCCAGTACATGCGCCCGGGACTGCTGTATTTGAAGGATCAGCCGTACCGGAGGCTGTACGTCGAAGTGGACATGGTCGAGGGGGCCGAGGTGCCGCAGAAGGGGACGGGATCATACGTTTGCCTCCTGTTGGCCCCGCGCGACAAGGAGTCCGCCGGGCCAAGGATCGAGGCGGCGCTGGCGGCCCTCACCAAGGCCGCCGAAGACCCCTGCCCGGTAACGCGAACGGTCGCGCACGGTCTCCTGGAAGAAATGAAGAAGAAACCGCTATCCCCGGCGTCCGCAGCGGCTACGCCGGAAGCGCAATGATCTCGGGAAGGATTGCCTCGTCCGCCACGGACAAGATCGCCATGCTGACGGGCAGGCGGAAGCGCTTGGGACCGGCGCTGCCGGGATTGAGGTACAGGATGCCGCCCTTGCGTTCAAGGGCCGGCTTATGGGAATGACCGTAGATGACGATGTCGACGCCGGCGGAAATGGGATCGAGAGAGAGCGTGCTGAGGTCGTGGACGACGCAGATCCGGCGGCCTGCGATGTCCACGTATTCCTCCAGGCTCAATGCGTTGGCCCACGATCCGGTGTCCACGTTGCCCCGTACGGCCACGACCTCCGCGATAGCCCGCAGTTCCGCCAGAATCGAGGGGCTGCCAAGATCCCCCGCGTGAAGAATCAGGTCACAACCGCGGAGCCTGCCGATCACCTGCTCCCGGAGCAGGCCGTGTGTGTCCGATAGAACGCCGATCTTCTTTGCCGCCATCGAAACATCCGTGCCGGTTACGAGGTACGTGGATTCGCGCTGACCGCGCAGCGCCGGCTGTGATTATACGGCATCGCGTCCCAGTGGCCCAGAGCAATGGCCCCTGCGAACCGCCGGTGCTGGGACGCGGACAGGATGACCTTTGCGGCGGGTCTGTGCGCTACGTATTTCCCTGAGCGACAATCTGCCTTTTACCTACGCACCCCATCCGAGGCGGCCATTTATATTAGGTGGTTAAGTGACATTAGTTCAAGTTGATGACCTTATGAGTAGAAGGGAGAACCCTATGTGGACAAGGGGTAGCGTGGCCGTCAGCGTTCTTTGCCTGGTTCTGCCTGTCGCCGCCTTTGCACAAGGGTTCAATCAGGGCGACAAGGAACTCCTGCTCAACGGAGCCGGCATCAGTGAAAACGACTTCGATAGCAATGTCTTTTCGATCGAAGGCAGTTTTGGGTACTTTTTCACCAGGAATATTGGGGGCGCCCTCCGGCAGTCCCTCAACCTCTCTTCCATAGAAGGTGGAGGCAGCAGTTGGAATGGCAACACCCGCGGCGCTCTGGATTACCACTTCGATTTCGGGCGATTCTGGCCGTTTGTCGGTGCCAGTTTCGGCTACATTTATGGCGACGCTGTGTCAGATAGCTGGACCCTGGGCATCGAAGGCGGCCTGAAGTATTTCGTGAACAACTCCACCTTCCTCCAGGGAAGGCTGGAATACGACTGGCTCCTTGACGGCGACGATGACGGCGGGTTCAGTGATGCCACATGGGTCTACGTCATCGGTATCGGATTTCGCTGGTAGCCGGATCTCCCGGGAGGATCGTGAGACTTCTCGGGTGTTGTCTACCTGTTTCGCGATAGCTTCGGGGTCCCAAACGCGGTCTTTCCCGTCTGGGATCCCGCTACGTTTAGAGAAGGAAGCCAGACGCGGCACTGCGCTTACGGACGTGCGCTCTCGCCCGGGGTCACACCGGTAAGACCTCCTCCTGCACATCGATCTTCGACCTTGTGGGTGAGAGAATTTAGCTTATTGCCTATATGCTTTTCGCGACCATCCTGGTATGAAAAACAAGGACACGAGCCTGACGATCGGCGGGCGTGCAGATGGTTGACAGGAAAGGAGAAGAGATGAAACGGTTTTGGTCGATAGGAATGGTCCTGCTGTTGACATCGCCCCTGCCGGCGGCCACCACCGCCAACGTGACCACGGGGGGCGACTCCCTTCACTTCTCCACCAAACCCGGCGCTTCCTACGCCTGGGAATTGACCCGCAGTGATCATCAGTGGACGCTGTCCTTTGCGCCCGATGCCGTCGTCGTGGACAACTCCAGTCCGACGGATGCGAAGCTGCAGGGTGACTTCGTGCGACTTCCCACGATGAATATCACCGGGATCACCGACCGGGGCGGGTTCCTGATGGCGACGCTGAATCCCACGCAGCCTCTGACGATCAACTCCCGCCTCGATACCGCCACCGTGCTGACGGCCGAGATGAAATCCGGCGGCCTGCTCGCCGTCGGGACCAACACGGTCGCCTACTCGCAGCAGGACAACGATTTGAGTGTTAAGTCCTTCGACCAGAGCTACGGCGCGATCGTCCCGGCGTTGGGCGCCGACCAGTCCCAGGGGCTTTTGCTGGATCTGAGCTTCTCCGGCGACGCGATCCAGGGCGGCAACCTCTTCAATGTCTTGCGGAGTGATTCTGGCACCATCCGCGGCACCCTCAGCGGCCAGATCAGCGGCGTGATCCCGGAGCCGGCGACCTTGCTGCTTCTGGGCCTCGGGGCGATCCTGGCCGGCCGCTTCCGGCCCCGGGCCAGAGACAAGAGAGGACGATAAGAAGGTAAGAAGATCAGGCCGTCCGACCTTCTCCCTTTCTTACCTTCTCCCCCTTCTCACCCATTCCACCCCTACTTCCACGTCTTGGTATCGAGGTAGTAGGAAGTCCTCTCGGCCAATACCAGAATCGAGCTGGTTCCAGGTCCGGCAACGATCTGGAGATTGGTGGTGCCGGAGACACTTTCACCGGTTCTGAGCCGTACAGAAACCTTGGCGGGCGTGGCGCTGTTCGCGGCGCCCACCATGTTCAGCACGGTCTTTCGGGCCGCGCGTAAGACCGACTTGACGATGATCTGGGTGGTCGCCTGGGCGGATTCCAGCCCATCGCTGACGATCAGTTGCACCGTATGGACGCCGACCGGGAGCACCATCACAGGCATAACCCCCAGCGCCGTGCCGGGACTGGCGGTGGCGCAGGTCCAGGAGTAGATGAGCGTCTGCCCCTTGCCTGCCTCCGGATCGGAGGACCTGGACCCATCCAATTGCGCCCGCTGTTTTCCCGTTCCTTCGTCGGACAACTCCTGGGGACAATTGATCCTGGCGGTCGGCGTCAGGCACTTCCAGCTATACTTCAGGGCATCCTTGTCCGGATCGCTGCACTGGGAACCATCCAGGGTGACCTTCGCCAGCCCCGTCGCCGGGTCGGGCCGCACCGCGCCGGAAGGACCCTTGATCACTGCGGTCGGAGGGGAATTGGTCCCGCCGATCGTCAGCGCAATGGCAAAGGGAACGGAATCGCCCACGCCGTCGTTGACCGTCAGCTCGATCCGGTAGGTCCCCGCACGAAGGCTGATCGTGGGCGTGGGCACGGAACCGATCGTGACGCCGGTCACTCCGCCGCTCGCCGTCAGGCATTTCCAGTTGTACTTCAAGGCATCCTTCTCGGGATCGCTGGAACCGGAGCCGTCCAAGGTGACTTTGGCATACCCGCTCACCACGTCGGGCCGCATGGTCCCGCTGGGCGGCTTGATCGCGGCCGTCGGCGCGGCATTGACCGTGACCGTGAGGACAAAGGGCGCGGAATCCGCGCTGCCATTGCTCACGATCAGCTCGATCCGATAGACGCCCACCGGCAGACTGACGGAGGGGCTGACAATGGGACTGATCGTGACGCCCGTCGCCCCCCCGCTTGAGGTCAGGCACTTCCAGTTGTACTTCAGAGTCTTCTTGTCCGGATCGCTGGACTGGGAGCCATCCAAGACGATCTTGGCGAGCCCGGTCGCCGGGTCCGGCCGCACGACGCCGGTCGGTCCCTTGATCTTTGCCGTCGGGCCGGCCTTCGGGACACCGCCGGTCCCCACGGTGACCGTGAAGGCCGTCGGCGAGGAATCGGACACGCCGTTGTTGACGGTGAGCTCGATTCGGTATGTCCCAGCGGGCAGATTGACCGTCGGCTTGGCCACAGGATCGATCGTGATGCCGGTCGATCCGCCGCTCGGCGTCAGACACTTCCAGTTGTACTTCAGATCGCTCGGCTCGGGGTTGAGGGATTGGGTGCCGTCCAGCGTGACTTGGGCCAGCCCGGTTTTGGGGTCGGGCGGCACGGCTTCCGTCGGCCCTTTGATGACCGCGACGGGGCCTCCTCCCTTCACCCAGCGCAGCCGCAGAGCCCCATTACCCTCCATAGCCCAGACTTTGTCCAGATCCCAGCCCAAGCCAGTGAAGAAGGTAACGCTGGCCAGATTGTTCGCATCTTCGCACCACGCCGAACCTGCGATGTCGGCGGGCCAGTTCTCCACCGCTTTGGCCACTACCTGGTTGGAGACACAGTTGGTGAAGACCGAGGTATCGGAGGCAAAGCCCACCAGCCCTCCCGGCCGCGCGCCGGTGATGCTGGGACTATTGGCCATGCAGAACCGAACGGTGCCTCCCACGTCGGCGCCCATGAGCCCCCCCGCCGCCGTGCCGGTGCCGACTTTCAATGTCGTGACGGCGCTGGCGGCGGCACAATTCTCAACGGTGCCCGTACTTCGACCTAACAGGCCGCCGGCCAACCCCAGGGCCGTCACGGAGGCCGTGGAGTAGCATTCCCGGATGGTCCCGCCGCTGTCCCCAATCAGCCCGCCGGCCGCATCGGAGGAGGGAGTGGACACTGCCCCCTGCTCGACACCGCACTGTTGCACGATCGCATCCTGGGCCAGCTCGCCGACCAAGGCACCGACACTCATGTTGCCGGTGCTCCGTACCGAGGGGGCGACGAGTTGGAGCCGCTCGATCAGGCCCAGAGGGCCCAGCACGCCGAACAGGCCCAGAGGTCGGCTCAACGCAGCGGTGTCGTTGATCACCAGACCCTCAATGCGGTGGCCGGCCCCATCAAAGACCCCGGTGAACGGCACGGTTCGCGTCCCAATCGGCGTGGTGACGGGGGTCGATTGCAGATCCACGTTCGCGGTGAGAATGAACCATTTTCCCCAGTCGGCCGGCGTGTTCGCCAGGGTCGCCAGATCGGCCGCCGTGCTCAGCAGGTACGGGGTATTCGAGGTGCCGTCGCCGCCGGAGTACGGCACCGCCGCCAGCGGGCCGCACAGCCCGCAAATCAGGAGCACTGTCAGGATGACCCACGAGAAGCCTTGGAATTGCCTTGCCGCGTCCATTGCATCCCCCCGGAAATAGACAGACCTATCATCAGAATTGCGGACAGCCTACTCAGCCGTCCTCGTCGCATGGCGTTCTGCCTGCGGCCCCCAACAAGCGCGCACTTTCCTCCTGCGGGGCCACCCCCAGATTCTCAATGACGGACCACCGGACGGGTCGGACCGGCCCGCCCGATGCCGGAAGGGCCGGCTCACGTACCCCCCTATTTGGACCGCGAAAGTAATGAACTTACCCCGGGATGTCAAGTAAGCATAATCCCTATTTTAGGGAAATTTCTTCATAGCAAAAAGCGGACCCGGCGGGTGTCGGGCGGTGGCGCGGGCATCCCGGGCGGTGGTTTGGACGTGGTGGACGTCGTGGACGTGGTGGACATCATGGACACGGTGCCGACTTCACCTGTCCACTGCGTCCACAAGGTCCATGCCGTCCACATCGTCCCTGTGCGCGTTAGACGCCGCAAAGCAGCGCCAGCAGCTCCGAGGTTTGCGAGAAGTCCGGGATAATCACATGGGCGCCGGCCTTGATGAGACGAGCGCGCTTGCCTGGGTTCAGCCCGTGTCGGCGGATTTCGTCGGAGGCGACGCCGATAGCGCGGCCGCCGCGTTTGCGGCACTCGCGCAGCTCGACCGGCCCATCGCCAAAGACGGCCAACTCCGGTCCGGAAAGGCGGTTCTCCGCCAGGATTCGGTCCAGGACCATTCTCTTGGAACAGTTGTCGAGATCGCCGGTGGCACCGTAGATGCCGCCGTTGAAGAGGTCCGCGAAGCCCAGGGCCGTGGACTCCGCGACCACGTCGGCGTGATCGGTGCCGCTGGCTAAGTAGAGGGTGACACCCCGCTGCCGCAAGGCCTGGGCGAAGGCGACGGCCCCCTTGACAGTGAAATCGGTCACGTCGAGCCGGCCGCTCCGCAGCCTGGCAATCCGCTCGCTGACCATCTCCATGAGGGCGTCATTGTAGAGCTTTTTGTACCCAAATCGGTCGAGTACCTTCTCGGGCGGGACGAGACCGAACTCGCGGACCATTCCGACCAGGGCCTCCATTTGAATGAGGGTCTGCACACCGGTCGATTGGTCGATGTAGTCGAGTACACGCCGCCGCACCTTCTGATATAGATTCTCATCAGCCCTCTGGTACCGGTCGCCGAGGATGGCTTTCATCATAACCGGAGCCATGATCTCTTCCCACCCCTGCCGCAGCGTGCTGATCGTGCCATCGTTGTCGAAGACCGCATGGCGGATGAGAGAAGGCCGTAGGCTGTCGGCTGTAGGCTGTAGGCTGCGAGCCAGATCCCTCCGGCCTCCGGCCTCCAGCCTCCAGCCTGCTTCTTCGCAGATCTCGATCTCGGTTTCCGGCACACAACGCGCTTTGCGGCGGTCCTCCGCCAGCTCCGGCCGATAGATGAAATCCGGGTCTTTCGCGACCGCCAGGATTTCTTCGCCGTTGGCGGTACCGGTCTGGAAGAGCTTCTGCACCGTGACCGCAGCGGCGAAGTTGGCAAACTCGGCCGCCTCCGCCGGCGGCACGCCCGCCCCGAGGCACAGGGCCAGGGCGCTGGTCACGGTGTCGCCCGCGCCGACCGGGTCGAGCTTCTTGAGCAATTGGAGGCCCGGTACCTCGTGTACCCCCCCGCTATCCACGGCCAGGATACCCCGTGCCCCGCGTGTCAGAAAGACCGGTCGGTTGAATTGCCGATACAGGTTCTGGGCGTACTTTCGCACATCTGCCAGCGGTACGACGTCCTCGCGGCCGACCTGGACGCCGTTGAGCCGGGCCGCCTCGCGGTCGTTTGTCTTGCGGTAAATGTGCTGGAACTTGTCGCCATAGTGACGCGAGTCGAGTACGACAATCTTGTCGCTGAATTCGCGAAAGAGCTTGTTCAGCTCGTCGATAAAGCCCAGGTTCGTGATGCCGCCGGGCACCTGCTGGTTGGCGATCATCGCGTCCGCGTTCTGAAGCGCGTGGCGAACCCCTTCGAGCAGCGCCCGATCCGTCGCGGCGCTACGCTTGTTGAAGAAACCGAAATCGATGCGTGGTTCCTCCGTCTCTTCGAGGTACGGCTTGCCAAAGGTCACGGTATCGAAGCTCCCCCGCTGGACGACCAGATGCGTCGTGTCGACACCAAGCTGATCGAATTGGCGTCGCAACTCCCGGCCGAAGATGTCGTCACCGATGACGCCGATCACCAGGATCTTCCTGGGCTTGAGCGCCGCGAGGTTCGCGACCACATTGGACGCCCCGCCCAGTGAGTAGTACTGTCGCGCCACCGCCCGGGCGCGCAGTCCTGTCTCTTCCGATTCCTCGGAGCCCTTCGCGTCCAGCATCCAGTAGGCGTCCAAGCAGAAATCGCCATAGACGGCCACGGCCACGTTTTCGATCTTCGCCAGTATCTCTCTGATGCGCTTTTGATCCATACGCACTCACCGTGCCTCAACGATCGATTTATAGAAGAACGGGAAAGTCTGCTTTTGGTCGCCCTGGATATAGACGCCCCGGCCGCCGAAAGCCTCTGGAATCCTTGTGACGACGCTCTTCTGATCCCGGAAGTAGTAGCCTGGGGCGGATTCATCGGTCATCTGCCGGGGCTCGTGCTCGCGAAGATCGAAGTCGGCTGTAAGAATGGCATGCGGCACCGCGCCGACATTGGCTGCCATAGAGACGGCCTTGAGCAGCACCTCCGGCCCGGTGACCGCACTGCCGAGGTTCAGAACGACGCCGCCCTTCGTGAGCTTCGTCACCTCGTTCGTATAGATGAGGAAATCCCGCCCGGAGCCGCCGCCCTTCGCCTGGCCGTCGAAGCTCGGGTGCTGATCGATCACATCGGTCCCGATCCCCGCGTGAACCGTGAACGGAATCCTCCGCCGATAACAGGCGGCCAGCACGCTGACCTCCGGGTGCTGGAATTGCGAGACCGCGTCCTCCTTCATCACCAGCGACAGAACCGAGCGCCGGAACTTCTCGTCGCAGATCATGCGCCCGAGCGACTCGCCGTAACCGAGCTTCTGCTGGTTACCGACGGACAGGGCCATATTGATGTAAGCGAATTCGTACGCCATGCCGAACTGGCCCTTGTCCAAGGCCGCCGGCACATTCTCGCTCGTCTCACCCACCAGGGCCAACTCGAAATCATGAATGGCGGTAGCGCCGTTGCCCGCCACCAGCGTTACGGCCCCCCGCTCCACCAGGTCGAGCAGCAATGGCCCCAAACCATTCTTGATCAAGTGAGCCCCGGTGAACACGATCACGGGCTTCTTCTCGCGTCGAGCAGCGCACACGGCTTCCGCCACCGCCCGGACGTCCTCCTGCACCTTCTCCGGCAGATCGAAAGCGAACGCCGCCAGGTCCCTCGGGAAGATCAAGTCACTCAGTTTTACCTTATTGCTGCGCGTGCTCAGCGGATACGTCCGGATCCGCGTCGCATCAAACGCCTTGTATCGGCCTTCGTATTCCATAGTAAGAAATGGAATAATGGAATACTGGAATGATGGAATATTGGGGCTTGTGAGCCGCCCGCCATCCCTCCAATGTTCCACTATTCCAACATTCCATTATTCCAGCAGTTTCTCGAGCCTCTTGACACACTCGACCATACAGCGGATCGTGTGGTAATTGACCTTCCACGAGTGGCTCATGTGCGTCCAGTGGACGGGCTGGCCCTCGCGGCTGAGCAACGGCCACCACTCGCCGACCGGATGGTTGATCATCTTGTCGAAGACGAACCGGTGCACGTTCACGTACGCCGGCCAGTAGACCTTCGGCCCGAAGCGCAGGCAGCCTTCCAGCATGCCGATCATGACCTCGGCCTGCTGCCAGAACTCCTTCTCCATGTCGTAGACGCCGCCGGCATGTGGACCTTCGGTGTACACCCCGCCGTACTCGGGGTCGATCCCGTTCTTCATGCCGTGGTCCATCGCCTTCTTGATGACCTTCTTGTAGTCGTCCCAGCCCGTGCCCAGCACGTCGACGGCATGGGCCAGCAGCCAGGCGAATTCGACATTATGTCCGGCGGAAGTATTATCCTCGGCGTGGGCCTTCTGGCCGCCCTCGGCGAACCGGTCCCAGCCCCAGACGATATCGAACTTGATCTGCGGCGCGACCTTCCAGTCGATGGTGAATTGGGGAATGCCGGTCGCGTACTTCTTGTGCACAATCCGCTTGAGGAGCAGGTCGATATCCTCCACCAGCGTCCGGCGGTGGATTTCCTGCTTCGTACACTCGTACATGTTCGTGAAGGCTTCCATCAGGTGCA
>CAYHAJ010000354.1:0-17222 GCA_964354535.1 uncultured Pirellulales bacterium | reverse complement strand
TTCGTCGTGAACGGCTGGGACTTCCGGGATCGCGACGACTGGACCGGCAAGGAGATCATGACTCCTACGCGCCTGAGCAAATGCAACCGCCGGGCCGAGACCCTCTATCTGGTGGACAATGAAAACGGCTCCTGGCGCGCGATCATCCGCGCGGCCACGGACCCGGAGGTCTATCGCTGCGATGTCTGGAACCCCGGCCACCTGCCGACCTCGGACAGCCAGGACATCACCAACGGCCGGCGGATCGCACGGGCCCGCCACAAGAACGGCTGTAATGGCCTGTACCTCGACTGGCACGTCGAATGGATCGCGAGCGAGACGATGACCGCCGATGACTGGCGCTTCCAGAAATAGCGGAACCTCCCGGAGGGCGAGACCCAAGACCGGCCATTCAAGAACGTAGAGGGACATCTCCTCGACTACGGCCAAGTCAGGGGCCGGCACCCGAAACAATAGAGATTGACGATTTGCAGTCTGCCCTCTATGATTTGTGGCAATGGGCGACGCCCAAGAGCGACAGAATAGTAAATCGTCAGTCGTAAAGAGTAGATTCTCAGGAGGTAGAGCAATGAGACATTCCCGTCGTATCCCCCAAGCACTCGTGGTGTGGACCCTTCTGCTGGCGCTCGGTGCCGCCGATGCCGCCGGGGCGGTCGGGGCAGCCCAACCCGCCGCCGGCGATCCCATGAAGATCATCCCGGCGGACGCCATGCTCTGCGTGCGGATCAACAAGCTCTCCACCTCGCTGGCCCAGGTGGATCAATTCCTGACCGGCATCTCCCCGATGGGCGTCTCCATGCCGGTGCGGTCCCAGTTGGGGAAGTTTCTGGGCGCCCCGGAACCGGCCGGGGTCAACATGGGCGGGGACATCGCCATCTTCTGGCCCCTGCCCGGCGGCGAGAAGCCGGACCCGAAGCGCGTGGGTGTGCTCATTCCCGTCGGTGACCTTCAGCAATTCCTCACCAATCCCAACGTCACCAAGCCGGATGCGCGGGGAATCCTGACCATCGGTCCGGAAGGAAAGCCGAGCGCCGCGGGCGTGCCAATGGGCAACTACCTCCTGCTCACGCAGGCGGCGTACCAGCAAGCCCTCGTCGAGGCGAAGAACTGGACGACCGGCTCCGGGGCCGCGTCCCTGGCCCAACGGCTCAGCCCGGAGGAGTTGAAGCGGGCTACCGCGTCCCCGGTGTGGGCCTATGCCAATATCCAGATCGTGGCCAAGATGTTCGGACCGGCGCTCCAGGAGAAGATCAAGCAGCTCCAGGCCACCTTCCAGAAGATGCAGCCGCCGGGCCAGCCCCTGCCTTTTCAGCCGCAAGAGATGATGGGGATGTATACCTCCCTGCTCAATTCTCTGCTACAGGAAACCCAGTTTGTCAGCCTATCGCTGGATCCCAGCGCCACGGCGATTCGGCTGGCGTCCGTGGTGGCCGCCCTGCCGAACACCGAGATGGCCAAGACGCTGCGTGCGGACGCCTCCCAGCCGCAGCAGCCCAATCTCCTCGGCTATCTCGACAACGGCGCCGCCATGAACGGCGTGATCAACTTGAGCCCCGCTCTCCTCAAGACGCTAATGCTCAAGTACGCGGATTTGCTGACGACCCTGTTGGGAGCCGCCCCGAAAGAGGAGGTCGCCAAGTTCCGACAGCTCATGATCGACAGCGCCGACGCCTTGGCCGGGAACCTCGCGTGGTCTATGTCGGTCAATCCCAAGAACAAGCCGCCCTTGGAGTTCAAGTACGCCGCCATCCTCAAGGACAAGCAGAAGTTCTACCAAGTCCTGGAGCTGAGCTCCAAAATGATGACGGAGGGCGCGCTCGCCGATTTCTATAAGAAGCTCGGCATCCAAATGCGGTTTGACCTCAAGCGGAACGTGGAGACCTACAAGGACGTCTCCATCGATGCGCTCCATTTCGCCATGCAGCCGACGGATGCCAATAAGCCGGACCCGCAGACGCAGGCGATGAAGATGATGTTTGGCGAGGGATTCGAACTGCGGCTGGCGACCGTGAACAATCTGCTTCTGTACACCATGGGCGCCAACCCTGAACAGAAAATACACACCCTAATCGACCAGGCCAAGGCCGGCGGGCCGACGCAGACGGCCAGCGAAGTCCAGGCGGCCTTGAGCCTCCTGCCCGACGCCCAAAAAGCCGAGGTCTTTGGCACCTACAATCTCTTGCGCGCGATGCAGTTGGGGATGGCGTTTGCCCCGATGCCCATGCCGCCTATGGACGTGTCCAGCCAGAGCGGCGGCATTGCTTTTTCCGGCGACATCGGCGAGGGCAAATGGCTGACGAACGTGGCCATTCCGAAGCAGCATGTGCTGGAACTCGTGGGCGTCATCATGAAGTTCCAGCAGCAGAAGATGCAAGAGCAACAGAAGCAGCAGACGCCGCCGAGTCAATCCGGACAGCTTTAGTCCCGGTCGGATACGGCCGTCAGTCTATGCAGAAAGGGGCCGAGGTTTCGCCAAACGGCGCGACCCCGGCCCTTATCGTCTCAGATCCGCCAGGGTAATCATCTTTCCCGCCCCGGTATTCAGATAGCCGGGGCCATAGCCCTGCTCGAAGAGCCGCCGCGCTTTCTCGCCGGAGCAGTGGGTTGGAGCCACATACTGAACGCCGTAACTCCGAAAGACGCTCACAGTCGCCTCGATCCGCCACCGCGTGACCCATTCCAAGTGAAATCCGCCGATCACCAGCAGGAGACTGTCCTCGTGCAGGTGTCTGATCCTCTTGAGGACGTTGACAACCCCCGGATGGGCGCAGCCGGTCAGCACCACCAGCCCTCGCTGCGTGCGAATCACCAGCGCCTGCTCTTTGACGCGTCGGCCCAGGACTCCCATCGTATACACGTTCTTGCAGACCTCCTGCGGACCACGGATCTCAACGACCGTCGCCCCGCGCCCGCGCACCGTCTCCTTGAACCGGACAGGAAACGACGCCGGCAGGTAGACTTGCACGCGGGGATTCGCCTGGAGTAATCCGGTCAACCCGCCGGTATGGTCGCCGTGGATGTGGGAGAGGACCACGAGGTCGATTCGGCCGGGATCGATCTGAAGTCGCGCCAGGTTCTCCAGCAAAAGCGTCCCATCGCTGCCGGTATCGAAGAGGATCGTCTTCTCGGGGCCGGTCACCAGGGCCGAGAAGCCCCACGCGGTCTTCAGGGAATCGAGGCACGCGTAGTTGTCATGAACGATCTGAATGGCAAGCTCGTTCAGGGCAGGGGCCGGCGCCACGCCTGGTTCTGGTTCCACAGGGCACATGCCAGCATTATATGAATCGGGACCATGTCGGCAAGAATCAATACTTGCGGAATCAGGACGCGTCTGTTAACTTGGATAAGCCGCTGGGTCACAGCGGCGCGAGCCTGTAAACAGGAGCAGTGTCTCATGGAGCACGAAATCGGTCGACGCGGTTTCCTGAAGCTGGCGGGGACAGCCGCCGCCCTGCGCGGTGTACCAGCCGCCTTCTCCAGGGATCTCACGCAACCTGCCCCGGCGACGCCCTGGCAAATGCGGCTGTCCACCTCCTCCATCCATTTCTCGGCGTTGCCCATCGAAACCGCCTGCGCGCGAATCGCGAGCCTGGGATTCGAAGCCATCGACATCTGGTCGGCCTATCAGGGCTGCCCACACCTGGACGATATCTCGTCCCGGCTGGGACCGGAGGGGTTAAGAGTCGTACTCGAAAGACACAAGCTGAAACTGTTCGCGTTTTCCGTGTACGTGGGCGGCTATGCCCGTTACGCCGAATTACTGGGCAAGATTGGGGGCGGCGTCGCCATCCAGGGCAGTGCGCCCCCGTGCCCGCCGGAGGACCTGAGCGCCCGGATGCGTCGGTTCGTCGAAGGCCTCAAGCCCCTGATCGAGCTCGCGGAGAAGAATGATTCCTATCTGGCGATCGAGAATCATGGCAATGCCCTGCTGGATTCGCTCGATTCCTTCCAGGCGTTCGTGGAGACCAATACCTCGCGACGGTTGGGCCTCGCCTTGGCCCCCTACCATCTTCAGGCTGCCAAGGCCTCGGTGCCCGACGCCATCCGCATTTGCGGACCGCAGTTGTTTTTCTTCTATGCCTGGCAACAGCAACCTGATCTGAAGCAGCTTCCGGGTGTCGGCCCGATCAATATGACGCCGTGGATTCGCGCCCTGGCGGAGGTTCGTTACCGCGGCTACGTCAATCCGTTCATGCACGGGCATCCGGAAACGGAGGTCATGGCCGCGAATCTGGCGACCGCACGAGACTATTTGAAGAACTGTTACGCACAAGTCTACAAGGCAACCCAGATATAGGTGCTTCCATTTGAGCCAACCAACCCAAAGGAGATGACCATGAGCAGCAAGAACCAGCCACCCGACAAGCCCGAGAACCTGACACGACGTGACTTCATGCGGGACGGCGCCACGGCGGCCGCCGGCCTGGCCGCCGGAATCAGCGCGATGGGCAGCCCGCAGGCCCACGCCGCCGAAGTCGCCAAGACCCGTAGTCACAACCCGAATATGGAGTATCGCCCGCTGGGCAAGACCGGCTTATGGGTCTCCGCCATCTGCATGGGTGGGCACTGGAAACGGA
This sequence comes from uncultured Pirellulales bacterium, assembly GCA_964354535.1. Taxonomy (GTDB): domain Bacteria; phylum Planctomycetota; class Phycisphaerae; order Sedimentisphaerales; family Anaerobacaceae; genus PLanc-01. Next base: position 12,645 of record CAYHAJ010000354.1, on the reverse strand, counting down.
TCGAGACGATGGTACCCGGCGCCCTCAAGGGCGACAATTGGCTCGGCGCCAATATCAACGACGAAGGGTTCCGGAAGAATCGCCGCGAGGTCATCAGCCGGTGCCTCGAGTCGGGCATCAACTACGTCGACGCGTGCACGAAGGAAGAGGCCATGACGTATGCCGAGGCCCTGCGCGACCGGCGCGAGAGCATGTACCTCGGCTTCTCCTGGTACCAGGAGGAGATGCGCAATCCCAAGTTCCGCACGACCGACGCCCTGCTCGGGACCTTGGAAAAGGGTCTGAAAGAAACCCAGCTCGATTACGTCGATCTGTGGCGGATCACGATGCACGAGCAGAGCGGCAATCACACCGAGGCGGAAGTGGAGCAGATGATGAAGGCTCTGGAGAAGGCCCGTCAGCAGGGCAAGTGCCGGTTCACCGGCCTCTCGTCGCACGACCGCCCGCACATCAAGTCGATGATCGAGAAGTATCCCGGCATCGTCCAAGTAGTCGTGACGCCCTACACGGCCAAGAGCAAGGTCAGACCCACGGACAGCCTGTTCGACGCCGTCAAGCAGCATGGCGTCGGCGTCTTCGGCATCAAGCCGTTTTCCAGCAATGCCCTGTTCAAGGGCGACAGTTCCCCCCAGAGCCCGACCGCCGAGGAAGACAGCCGGATAGCCCGCCTGGCGATCCGCTATATCCTCGCCACCGATGTCATCACCGCCCCTATCCCAGGCATGATCAACACACAGCAGGTGGACAACATGCTCAAGGCCCTCAAGGAAAGCCGCGAGTTGAGCGTGGCCGAGACCCTGGAACTCGAGCAGGCCATGGACCGGGCCTGGGCCACGCTGCCTGCCAACTACCAGTGGCTGAAGAATTGGGAGTACGTGTGACACGGCATCTTGCAGGTCGCACGGTGAGAGATTGCTTCGTCGCGGCGCTCCTCGCAATGACATACTGAAGCCCTGTAGGTCATTGCGAGCGCAGCGAAGCAATCTCGGACGCACGACCAGGAAAGAATGATAGGAGCTCCCAAGCACAAGTAGTATGCTGTATGCAGTAGAACGCTTCCTGATCGCGGCGGCCTTCTTGATGACCGGCACGCTGATCTATGTCTCGGTAAGTCCCTCCTGGCAGAACACGCAGACCCCCGTCCGCGCCGGCAACGATTGCGCCGGCGCCCCGGTCGTGAAGGCTGTCAGTGCGCCCGATCAGAGGGTTGCCTCGTCATCCGTAGCCAATATGCTTGTCGCCAGCGATGGAGCCCCGGCGACGGAGCCTGACAAGAAGGTTGCCTCCTCGTTTGTGGCGAACCCCTTCTGCAAGGCCTGCCACCTCGACTTTGATGAGGAGGAATTGGCACTGAACCACGAGATCTTCGGGATCGGCTGCGAGCGTTGTCACGGCGAGTCGCACCGCCACCGCTCGGACGAGGCCAACATCACGCCGCCGGAGATCATGTACCCGAAGGAGAGGATCAACCCGTCGTGCATGTCGTGCCACCCGAGGTACGATATCCGGGACACCAAGGACCATCAACCGATCCTGGAGGCGGGCCTGAGCACCTTTGAAGAGGCCACGCCCGTGGGCGAAGACGCCAAGAAGTATTGCACCGACTGCCACGGCGTCCAGCACCGCATGGGGTTCCGCACCATCCGCTGGGACAAAGCCACCGGAGTGCTGCTCAAGAAAAGCAATTGATCCGCCGAACAAGAGAGGCAGAGCCAGTTCGACTGACTCTGCCTCTTTTTCTTTCTCATTCCTGCACTCGGCCCAAAACCTGCCGGCAGCCCGACGAAAAGATACCCCCGATGTCATTCCCGCGCAGGCGGGAATCCAGGAACGCCCCGGCCTTTCTGGACCCCTGCCTGCGCAGGGGTGACAAAGAGGAACCCACATGACCGTTACTTCATCGCAGGTCCTCAGACCGGCGCGCCGGTGGTGTCCTTGTACTTCTCGCGCAGCCGCTTCAGCTCTGCCGTCAACTCCTTGACCGTGGCCGCGTAGGCGGGATCGTTGTAGACGTTGCGCATCTCGTCCGGGTCTTTCTCCAAATCGTAGAGTTCCCACTCGTCGATGTCGTTATAGAAGTGGATGAGCTTGTAGCGCTCCGTGCGAACGCCGTAGTGCCGCTTGACACTGTGTACGGCGGGATATTCGTAGTAGTGATAGTACATGGACTTTCGCCAATCCGTCGGTGTGCGGCCCTGCAACAAGGGACGAATTGACACCCCCTGCATGTCCTCCGGCGTGCGGACGCCCGCGTAATCCAGGAAGGTCTCCGCAAAGTCCAGGTTCATGACGATGTCGTTGTTCACGGAGCCCGCCTTGATCTCCTTCGGGTACCGGACCAGCAGCGGCATCTGCAGCGACTCTTCGTACATGAACCGCTTGTCGAACCAGCCGTGCTCGCCCAGATAGAAGCCCTGGTCCGACGTGTAGATGACGATCGTGTTGTCGGCCAGGCCCGATTCCTGGAGGTAATCCAGCACGCGGCCCACGCTCTCATCGACGGACGCGATGCAGGCCAGGTAATCTTCCATATACCGCCGATACTTCCAGCGGACCAGGTCCTTGCCCTGCGGATTGGCCTCCTTGAAAGCCTTGATCTTGGGATCATAGGCGGCATCCCACTTCGCCTTCTGCTCCGGCGTAAGATTGTTGGGCGGCACCAGCTTGACATCCCGGTTGGTCATGGTCTTGGCGATGGTCATGTCCTGCTCGTGAGCCGCCCGGCCCCGACCGGTGTAGTCGTCGAACAGCGTCGCCGGCTCCGGGATTTCCTTGCCGTCGTACAGGGTCAGATTCTTCGGGGCCGGCTCCCACTCCCGGTGCGGGGCCTTGTGGTGGAACATCAGGTAGAACGGCTTGTCCCCCTTGCGTTCCTTGAGCCAGCGCAGGGCGTGGTCGGTGATGATCTCGGTGACATAACCTTGATACTTCTTGCGCGTGCCCATCTCGATCATGACGGGGTTGTAATACAGCCCCTGGCCCGGCAGGATGTTCCAGTAGTCGAAACCGGTCGGGTCCGACACGAGGTGCCATTTGCCGATGAGGGCGGTCTCGTAGCCCGCCTGCTGGAGCAGCTTCGGACCCGTCTGCTGCGAGCCGTCGAACCTCTTGCTATTGTCGATGTGGCCGTTCAGATGGCTGTACTTGCCCGTGAGAATCACCGCCCGGCTGGGCGCACAGATCGAATTCGTGCAGAAGCAATGCTCGAACCGCATCCCTTCCTTCGCGAGCCGGTCGAGATTCGGCGTCTGATTGACCTTGCTCCCGTAGCAGCTTATCGCATGGGCATCATGATCGTCAGACATGATGAAAAGAATATTAGGCCGTTTCTTCCCCTCCGCTGCCCCTTGTCCCCGGCCCACGCCCTGCGGCAGCACCGCCCAGGCCCCCGCCGACCCCGCCAGAACCCCCAGGCTCCGGAAAAACTCTCTGCGCGTCTGTCTCTTCATAGCAGCTCCTTTCCAATAGCCTGCGGCCGCCCATCTCACGGTCGCACACATGACTCTGGCACCATGGTATTTCGCGACGCAGCTATTGTCCAAAGAATTGAGGGCTGCGGCCCTGCTCAGGGTTCCGCCTGCCACTGGCCGGGATACTGTCGTATGAAGCCCGTCGGCGCGATCTCCAGCAGCGCCGCATACGGAACACTCGGGGACTCGTACCAGTAGGTCGCCTCCGTGCGTCGCTCATAACGCTGGGGCAGACGTGTGAGGGCGCCCGCCGGCACGTCCAGCCATACGGCCGGCGCATCCGCCGCCTGCGCCACCTCCAGAGCCAACCGCCGCAGTTGCGGCAAGTTCGTCGCTGGCGTGAACCCGAAATCGAGATTGATGCAGCTCCCAACGGCCGCCACGACCACACCATTGAGCGCCCACACACCCGCACTCGTTCGCGCGATGTGAGACTCGACCGCCTCCGCGCCGAGCCACCCCTGGACGTGTCCTTGCTGCGCATGCCACGCGCGGTCGCACACGACATGGTACGTCAGCCGCGCGGGGCTGTTTTCGTGCCGGAAGACAGCCGTGCCTTCCAGCCGCCAACCGGCATCGCTTCGATCAAGCCGACACGCATCGTGCCCCGGCGTATCCAGCCGCCGCCACAGTATCGAGGCCATCATCATTCCCACGCTCCTATGTCAGCCCAACGACCGAGGACTCCGTCCCCGGACCCCCGGCATTTTGCGCTTTTTACCAATAGCATGGCAGAAGAGCAAGGCAATACCACCTAAACGGCGCAGTCCTCGCCGGTTCTTGCCGCTATCATGCTATTGGCTCAAAGCGCCAAATCTCAGGGGCGTGGGGGCAGCGGCTCCACCAAGTCATTCACAGTATCGGGCCGCTCGAAGGGTATCGTTGACACGTTCTTATCCGCGACTCATAATGAATCAGGGATTGGATGGCCCCCAGGCCTCGGGAAAACCAAGGGCGTTTGTGTCCAGCGCATTGGAGATTACGGATGGCGAGAAAGTCGCGAAAGCAGAAGAAATCCGAGAAGCTGCGAAAGCAGGACCAGCGAAGAAGAGGAAAGCCCCCATCACATACCCTGCCTCATGTACCATCGAAACACTATTTCCATCTGAAAGGGCTCAAGGCGGAAGAACTACTCCACGAACTGGCAGAAAAGACTTTCTTGGAGGACTGGTGCTACAAGAATCCGCTCCTGCCTAATGGGAAGGAGCTATGTGATCTGCTGGTTGTGTTTGACGACGTGGCGATAATCTGGCAGCTCAAGGACGTGAAGCTGGCTGAAACTGGAAACTTCAGGGAGAAAGATATGCAGAAGAATCTGAGGCAACTGGCGGGAGCCCACAGACAGCTATTTGAACTGAAGCAGAAAGTGATGTTGTCAAATCCAAGAAGGGGCCAGGAGCTCTTCGACCCCTCCAGGATAAAGGAGATTTTTCTGATTAGCGCTCTCTTTAGGGAACAACCGTTCATCACCAGGTTTACGGAGAAGGTCTCCGGACACGCGGTCCACATTTTCACGAAAGCATTCACAGAGATCGCCTTGAATGAACTCGACACAATTAGTGATTTTTCCGCGTACTTGCGTGCCAAAGAGAGCACACTTCACGGGAATGTGCGTTGCATCGTCACAGGCGGAGAAGAGGAATTACTGGCCTACTACATCCGTAATAGCAGGAGTTTTGACAAGCTGACGAGTTGCGACGTCGCCATGTTCCATGGGGGCGACTGGGAAGACCTTCAGGCGAATAGTCAATATAAGGCAAGACAGGAACTCGATGCAGTCAGCTACTTGTGGGACGGCATCATTGACAGGGCACATGAGGGCAACAACCCCCAGTACGAGATCATAGCGCGCGAGTTGGCCAGATGCACTCGATTTGAACGTAGGATCCTGAGCAAGGCCTTTCTTGAAGCACATCTAATAGCTCACAACAGTAGACGCACCTTTCGGCGTTTCTACATTGGGGAAGATGCTGTATATTGTTTTCTGTTTCAGGATGATCCAGAGCCGCGAGAGGACCGCAAAGCGCACTTGGCTGCGATGTGCCATGTGGCGAGAGGCAGGTATCGAGATAGGAAGATAATTGGGATCGCCACGGAGCAAATAGTCCGCCCTACGTCTTCTTACGATTTTGCGCTATTCATGGTGCATGAATGGACGGCTGAGGACCAGAGGATTCTGGAGCAAATCGAGTCAAAGGGAGACATTCTACGGGATCCCAAGAAAGTGAACATCCATGAGGACGAGTATCCGGCATAAGGGGTAGCCGTCACTGTTGTCCACGGCGAAAATCCCGGAATTCCGGAACAATTCCGGAGACGCCATACTCCATTCTCAACGTTCCACCCATGCGGTTGCCCGTGTCGGCGCATGCCTCGGGATCAGGATGGTCTGCCATTCCTTTCTCGAAATGTCGGTTGACTATGGCTTGTTCCAGGGGTATCATCAAGGACAAGTGAGTTGCGGATTCGGCAGAAGGGGGAAGAGCAGAAATGAAACGCGGCCCAGAAACGGCGGCAGGCCGGCGTTCGCCGAGCGCGCAGGCCACCGGCTTCACCCTCGTGGAGCTGCTGGTGGTGATTTCGATTATTGCGCTCCTGATGGCGGCCCTGCTGCCGGCGCTGCATGCGGCGCGAAAGCGGGCCCGCGCGGTGGTCTGCCGCGCCCACCTGAAGCAGTGGGGAACGACCCTCGCCCTGTACCTGGAGGATCACCAGGGCCATTTCGCGCGTTCGATGGACCTTCTTCCGAGCCTGTCGCTCCTGCGGGGCCTGCACATCGATTCCAAGGCCGATCCCAATGCGCCGCGACGGTATCATGCGGTCGAGACACGCGACATCAGTTGCTGTCCGATGGCTACGAAGACCACGGGGCACGTGAGCCTCGGAGCCATGAGCGGCGGCCGGACCTATTTGGAGATGAGCTTCGGGGGAACCTTCCTGGCATGGGAAATCCTGAGGCCTACCCCGGCGTTTCGAGCCAGTTACGGCATGAACCGCAATCTCTTCGGCTCGGTCTCAAGCCTGGGCTTCTTTTCGGGAAGTCGCAGGAATGAAATCGACGTGTATGCGATCAAGCCGCGTGCCAATATCCCGGCTCTTCTCGATGCGGCCAACCCCAATTGCTGGATGGTAACCGAAAAAGAGCTGCCACCGAAAAGTGAGCTCATCCGCGCCACCGTGAGCTCCGTGACGGGCCTCTACGACACAGACCTGTGCATCAGTCGCCACAGCGGGACCATGAACGCCCTGTTCCTGGACTGGTCGGTCCGGCCCATCGGACTCAAGGAATTGTGGACATTGAAGTGGCATGGCAGCTTCAATACGGCCGGGCCCTGGACCAGGGCCGGAGGTGTCAAGCCGGAAGATTGGCCCCCATGGATGCGGAAGTTCAAAGACTACTGATTGTCGTTGTGTCCGGAAGAGGAGAAAACCATGGTCGTTCGTCTTTCAGGAGGCGCGGGTATGAACAGACAGACGCAGCACGTCCGTCGGGCGGTTTTGGTGCTCCTGGTGGTTCTGGCCGCCACGGGTCGGCCCGTGTGGGCGCAGTACGACGGCGGAACCGGCACGGCCGACAATCCTTATCTGATCAAGACGGCCGAGCAGTTGAACGCCATCGGGCTTCACCCGGACGATTGGGACAAGCACTTTCGGCTGACCGCCAACCTCGACATGAATGATCTTGCCGGGGCCAAGGTAAACCTGATCATGACCTTCGAGGGCGTCTTCGATGGCAACGATCATACGATCGCGAACCTGACCTACCTGGCCAAGGATGAAGATGGCCCACCGGGATTGCCCTACGTGTGGCGTATCGGGCTGTTCCGCATGATGATCGGAACGAATGCCGTGGTACAGAACCTGGGCCTGATCAACCCGGATGTGCGACTGGACGCCACCTGCACCAAGGAGGTCCGCTGCCTGGGAGCCCTGGTGGGTTCGCTGATGCAAGGCTGGGTCCGCCACTGCTATGTCCAGGGCGGACGAGTGGCCGGCGGCCGTTCCGTGGGCGGCCTGGTCGGCGACTGCGATTACGCCGCTGCCGTCTGGGAGAGTTGGTCCAGCACGGAAGTGTCGGGCAACAGCGCTGTGGGCGGGCTCATCGGCTGGTGCCATAAACCGTCGGACATCTGGCGGTGCCACGCCCAGGCCCGCGTCTCGGGGTCGTCGAACATTGGTGGGCTGGTCGGCGGCTGCTCGCTGGAGGGCACAATCGAGGACTGCTTCACCACGGGGACGGTGGCGGCACAACTGCAGGGCGGAGGACTCGTGGGCTCTCTGGGAGGCAGCGTCTCCAACTGCTATTCTACGGCCCGCGTGTCCGGGAATGCCACGCTGGGCGGTCTCGTGGGAATCAACTCCGGCCTCATCCGGACGAGCTGGGCCGGCGGAGACGTCGTCGGCATCAGTACGGTCGGAGGGTTGGTCGGGTTTTCCATGCTCGGGGACGGCTACTTCGTGCCCTACTTCGACACGACGGTGGCCGACAGCTACGCCACCGGGGCCGTGCGCGGGGAGAGGGTTGTCGCCGGCCTGGTCGCCAACAACCACGGCACGGTGCTCCGATGCTACACCGCAGGCGCGGTGACGGCCTCCAAGGCGGATGGCGTTGTCGGCGGGCTGGTGGCGATAGACCATTTCGACCCGACGTGGGACGTGCGGAACTGCTTCTGGGACACGACGACCAGTGGCGTGCGCGTGAGCGACGGCGGAACCGGGATAGCCACCGCCGAGATGCAGGATCTGGCGACCTATACCGCCGCGGGCTGGGACTTCGCCGGGGAGACCGTCAATGGCACAGACGATCTCTGGAAGATGAGCGGCGCCGTGCCCACCTACCCGAAGCTGGCCTGGGAGGAGGTACCCGCGAGCGGCCCGGCAATGCCATAAGGTGTCAATCAGGGGGACTCTGCTCACGTCGGACGGAAGGAACAGAAGAAAGACCCGCAATCGCACAGCACAGGTGGAAGGCCAAGCGGGCGGCGGCCGGACTTCGGTGACGATTTCGCCTCCTTTGCCGGGATTTTTCTTGACTACGAATTATTAGTTCTGTACGATGTTCATACAACATAATAGAGGACCATAGATAAGAGACTGCAAGTTTGGAGGGTCGTGTCGTGACGGGCAAAGGACAATCGCCCGTGACCGTGCCCGCGGGGCACAGGCTTGCCCGGCCTGCGCCGGAGCAGGCTGGGGAACCCGTCCCCGTGGCTACGGTCCCTGTACTGATGGGAACAGGGGCGGGCCGGCCAGGTATCAGCGGGACACCACTGGGGGCGTTTGTGCAAAACAAAGCCAATCTGTCCCCCCGCATGGAGAGGAGCGCGGACTTGCAGCGCCGAGAGTTAGGCCGGACGCGGGGGGTGATTGCGCCAAACAAAGCGAATTTCCTCCGGGCGGACCGGAACGGGCGAGGACGGACAGGGCCGCCAACGGGGCCCCCGCTGGGGGTAAGCGTGCGAAACAAAGCCAATTCACCTTGAGCCAAAGGGAAGGCAAGTCCTTTATAGACAAGGGTTTATGATGAGCTGGATCACCAGAGAGCTTCGGCAAAACAAAGCCAATTCCCAGGGTCGGCCCGGCACAAGGCGAGGAGTCGCCCCAGGGCCCACTGCGCCAAACAAAGCCACTTGGCGTCGGCTGGGCAGGGAAGACCATCGCCAAGGTCAGAGACCTTGACGATGCCACCCGTCACGGAGGCAAGCGCGCCAAACAAAGCCAATTTGCCCCGGACGGCCGAAACCGGCTGGGCCAGCGCCGACAAGGCCAATCGCACCAAACAAAGCCAATTTCCGGCCTTCGGGCCGACCCGATGGACCCGCAACAGACAACTGCGAGCCCAGGGCGGCAATCCCCCGCCGGATGCCGGCCGCACCCCTGGCGGCGAACGGCACAAAATTTGCGTGGGCGCACCCGGCGGCATCCGATACAATGGAGCCGGTCGCTAGGGGTGGTCCGGGACCGCCGAACGCGGTATGTGGCGTTCGGGCGGGCCGGACCTGAGAAAAAACCCTCCGAACCTGATCAGGACAGGCGGTCTATTAACAGGCGTGACAGATTAGGCCGCTATGCCTGCGTAGGAAAGCGATGGACAAGTTGGTGTCGATCCGACGAATCGCTTCCCCGCAGGAGCGATTTTTTTATTGGCGGCGAGGAGTAGTGAGCCATGACGACACAGTTGACCGAAGCCAGGGCCGGAATCATCACCGAAGCCATGCGGCAGGTCGCCGAGAGCGAAGGACTTGACGCCGACGTCGTTCGCGAGGAGATAGCGGTCGGCCGGTTAGTGATCCCCGCCAACCAGATTCACCTGAAGAACAATCTCCGGCCCGTCGGTATCGGACGAGCCCTGCGGACGAAGGTCAATGCGAACATCGGCACCAGCAGCGTCCGCTGCTCAGTCCAGGCGGAGATCGAAAAGATGGAGGCGGCCCTGGCGGTCGGGGCGGATGCGATCATGGACCTCAGCACCGGCGGCAATCTCGACGCCATCCGGGCCGAACTGCTCGCGCATTGTCCCGTGCCCTTTGGGACAGTGCCGATCTACCAGATGATCGAGGGCCGACAGGTGGAGGACATCACCCGCGACCTCATTCTGCAAACGGTGGAGAGACAGGCCAAGCAGGGCGTGGACTTCTTCACGATCCACGCCGGGGTGTTGCGGGAGCATCTGCCGCTGGTGGAAAAGCGGGTCATGGGAATTGTCAGCCGGGGCGGCGCCCTCCTGGCGAAATGGATGCTGCACTTCCACCTGCAGAATCCTTTGTATGAGATGTTCGACGAGCTGTGCGACATCATGCGGGAGTATGATGTGTGCTTCTCGCTGGGCGATGGGCTCCGACCCGGCGCGATTGCCGACGCCACCGATGCGGCCCAGCTCGCGGAGTTGAGGACCTTGGGCGAGCTGACCCAGAGGGCCCAGGAACGCGGCTGCCAGGTGATGGTCGAGGGCCCCGGACATGTGCCGTTCCACCAGATTCAGTACAACATGGAATTGCAGCAGCAGATCTGCCACGGGGCGCCCTTCTATGTGCTGGGTCCCTTGGTGACGGACATCGCCCCCGGCTATGACCACATCACCTCCGCCATCGGTGGCTGCGCGGCCGCTTTCTATGGGGCCTCCTTCCTGTGCTACGTGACGCCGCGCGAGCACCTTGGCCTGCCCAATGCCGAGGACGTTCGTGCCGGTGTCGTAGCCGCGAAGATCGCCGCCCACGCGGCGGACATCGCCCGGGGCCTCCCGGGCGCCGACGCCCGGGACCGGAAGCTAAGCGTGGCGCGATCCGATCTGGATTGGGGGACGCACCTCGCCACGTCGCTCGATCCGCAGACCGCCGACCGGATGCATCGCGAGGCCTGCCAGGAGATGGGGACGACCCCAGATTCCGCCGACTACTGCTCCATGTGCGGCCAGCACTGGTGCAGCGTGCGCATCAACAAAGAGGTCCGCCAGACCATCGGCGGACGGAGGGCAGAGGACTGAGGACGGAGGACGGAAGTCAGAGAACAGAAGACAGAACAGCGGAGGGCAGAGAAGATGGCAGGCACAATCGAGAGATTTACATACCGTAATGTCTACCAACTCGCAATGGAGCTGCAGCAGGAGATTTCTATCCTCTCCAAGAGCGTTCCTCAGGAGGAATTGTATTCCTGGACGGACCAGGCTCGCCGGGCGTCGCGTGCCGTTGGAGCCAACCTCGCGGAATCGTGGCACCAGAGACGTTATCCAGCTCACTTCGTAGGCAAGTTGACCGACGCAGATGCCGAACAAGCGGAAACACAGCACTGGCTCGATACCGCACGTGCCTGCGAATATGTCTCGTCGCCACAGCACAAGGCATTGCTTGAGAAGTGTACAAGAATCGGGAGGATGCTCGGCAAGATGAGGAGCCGACCCGAGAGCTTCTGCGGCGGCCGAATCACGAACCGAAGGTACGAGACTCACTGCGCGTTTCCTGCCGTCCGTCCTCTGTCGTCTGTCCTCCGTCTTCCCCCCTCTGGGCAGTCTCGTGCTTCTGCTTTGGCTTCCCCCAAGTGGATGGCTGCCGGGCTGCGCATGTGCTATACTGGTTCCCGACGGGTACCGGCAGGGCGCATCTATGACCGAGGTCACGCAGATCCTGAACGCCATTGAACGGGGGGACGCCAACGCTACGGACCAACTCCTGCCCTTGGTGTATGAAGAGCTGCGGGTGCTGGCGGCCCAGCGGCTGTCCCAGGAGGCTCCCGGCCAGACCCTCCAGGCCACCGCCTTGGTCCACGAAGCCTACCTGCGACTGGTGGGGTCCGAGCACCAGGGTTGGGCCAGCCGGGGGCACTTCTTCAAGGCCGCCGCCGAGGCGATGCGGCGCATCCTGATCGACAACGCCCGCCGGAAGAAGAGCCTCAAACGGGGCGGCGGCCAGCGGCCGGTTGCCCTCGACGAATCCTTGGCGGTGGACGACGTGGCCCAGGCCGAGGAGACGCTGGCACTGGATGAGGCCCTCGCCAAGCTCGCCCAACAGGACCCGACCAAGGCCGATCTGGTCAAGCTCCGCTACTTCGCGGGCCTGACCATCGAGCAGGCGGCGCAGGCCCTGGACATCTCGCACGCGACGGCCGAGCGGTACTGGGACTACGCCCGCTCCTGGCTGCGCGTCGAGCTCGGCCAACTCGACGAAGCCGGCGAACGCTGAGCGGAGATTCTTCGACATTTTCTGCACTTCCGTGAGGGGATCGGCCCCGGTTTTACGCATTGAAGAGCGAAAGGAGCCAGCGTGTCTGCGGAGCACAAGATCAACGAAGAGGCCATCTACTACGCGGCCCTCGGCAAGGCCCCGGGCGAGCGTCAGGCCTATCTCCAGGCGGTGTGTGGCCCAGATGCCGCCCTGCTGGCCCGTCTCCGGGTGCTGCTCAAGGCGCACGAGGTCAAGGACGCCTTTCTGGAGTGCGCCCCCTGGGACTCGACGGTCATCGTGGACCCGCCCACGCTCACGGAAGGTCCCGGCGCCGTGATCGGGCGGTATAAGCTCCTGGAGAAGATCGGCGAAGGCGGGATGGCCGTGGTCTACATGGCCGAGCAGACCGAGCCGATCCGCCGCAAGGTGGCCCTCAAAATCATCAAATTGGGCATGGATACCCGCCAGGTGATCGCCCGCTTCGAGGCCGAGCGGCAGGCCCTCGCCCTGATGGACCA
>CAYHAJ010000353.1:0-23649 GCA_964354535.1 uncultured Pirellulales bacterium | reverse complement strand
ACCCGTAACAACTGAAAAGCATTTCCAGATAATTTAGACGGCGTGACGCAAGCCTCGAAAACCAAAAGGATTACGTCTCGCGCCAAGACGCAAAGATCGCCAAGGGTAAAGCCGCTCTTGTCTTGCTCTTCCCTTTCTTTTTCTTTGCGCTCTTGGCGTGCTTGGCGCCAGGAACTCTGGGTTCCGGCCGAAGGCCGGGCTGGGTAATCTGCGTAATCGGTGGACTCTCTAATTCTTTTACATGCAGGGCTTTACAGCACATCCTCTCTGGGAGCTTGCCAAGAAAACAAGATGTTACAGCTTTGTAGTACGGAGAAGACAGGGCGGAAACATAGGGCGAAAAATGTAGGACAGCCGCCCTCGGCTGTCAAAATAACCGGCTCCCGAGTACGGCCTACCGACAACTGCTCTTCACCCGCAGATCATGTCATTGCGAGCGGAGCGCGGCAATCTCTCTACCGCCACACACTCCTTGTAGCCGAGACAAACGAAAGAACTCACAAGAAACCAAGACGCGGGTGCGCGACACCTATATGCAAAGCCTGACCCCTTTCCCCTCCTTTCCCCTGCCCCCTTTCCCCTGTCGGTGACACGGATTCACACCGATGAACACGGATTTCAACTTGCCGATTCGTTGGCCCTTGCCCGCTGATTTTGCCGATACTATTATGGGGCCGTGGATGGCTCCGATGTGTCGGTTTTGGTGCGGACGATGGCCAAGAGACAACTCAAGCTGCCCTTTGGGCCGATGGTAAACAGAAACCTGCTTTCAAACCACTGGCTTGACGAGCGTCTGCGTTTTGGGGGGGGCACGTCTTCATTATTCATTGTTCTGTAGGAAGTCCTTGGCGAGTTGGCGATCGTTGGCCGCGTGACGCAGAGAGAATCGTCTCCGGCGCCACGTCGTAGTACTCGCCCGCGGTTGAGCACATGATAGAACGCACCCGCCTATTCGATGCGCACGGTCTGGCCATCCTTTCATGGTACGCTCCCGGCCTCGGCCGTCAATGCCAATAATGAATAATTACGACGTGACCCCAGGGTTCCCCGTTTTTGCGCTCTCGACGGGGCTCGGGACAACCGTCCGGGCCTGCGGCAAGGTGCTGGCGCGTCCACGCAGAGGAATTTGGGCTTTTCACGGTTCGGTTCCTGACCCTCGGAGCTTCACGCTCGCCGCGTGAAGCCGACTTTTGTCGCAGGCGTCAAACAAAGCCAATCTCCGGGGTCGGGTCGGCTGCCCCCATCGGCTACAGCGGAAGGCTTTACATTCGACCCAGCTTTGCCGGGATTTGACAATGCGTCTGCCGTTATCGCGTGGTACAATCGCACAGCAGGGTGAATGGAGACCGCACACAGGAAAGTGCGGCACGACTTGCGAGGGGTATTGGCTTGGTGAATGGACGAGTGATCGCGGTGGCGGCATTGCTGATGGCGGTGCTGCCGAGATGTGTTCGGTCCGCTGGTAGTGGCGCTGAGTCCCGGCAAGTGGCGCTACGTTACCAGTGCCAGACTCTACAAGCGGCGGTTGAGGATTTGATCGAGACGTTTGGGACACGGTATCCCAAGGGCAGAGAGTACCTCCAGCGGTTGGACCAGTTGGGCGGCGACCTTGACGCCGGACGGTTGCAGCAACTTAGGCGGGAGGCCTTGCTGGCGAATCCATTGCTGGATTTTGACAGAGTGCTGGTGGTGAAGCGCAGGAGCCTGCGTCTGACGCCCGCCGCGCAGGAGAAAAAGATCAAGATCCCTAACGTACCGGGGATCGATCTGGGATTTCCCTCCAATCATGAGTGCAATTCGTCGCTGCCGCGCGAGGGGTATGATAACGAGATCGCCGTTTTGTCCCTGAGCCATCCGCAGGGGAAATTGACCACAGTATATCGGCCCGAGGCGGATGTATACGTCGGCGAGACAGACCTGCACTGGGATGGTGATCGATTGCTCTTCACGCAGTCGGATCAGAGGAACTGGCGAATCTGGGAAATCCGCACGGATGGATCAGGGCTGCGGCAGCTCTCGGGGACGCCGGAGGACGTGGACTCGTTCGATGCGTGTTATATGCCCGATGGCCGTATCGTCTTTGGCTCAACGGCCTCATGGCAGGCGGTGCCATGCTGGCATGGGCAGAAGATCGTGACGAGCCTCTATACGATGAACGGGGACGGCTCGGGCATGCGGCAGGTCTGCTTCGATCAGGACCATGATTTCCACCCCGTCATGCTGAACAACGGACAGGTTCTCTATCATCGCTGGGACTACACCGGCATCAGCCATATCTACCTGCGTGAACTGATGGTGATGAACCCGGACGGCACGGGCCAGCGCGCCGTCTACGGCATCAACTCGTGGTATCCCAACGCCCTGTACTTCCCCCGGCCGCTGCCGGGCGACGACAATCGGTTGATTTGTATCTTGTCGGGTTACCATGGTGTCCACCGGATGGGCCAGCTTGTCCTGGTGGACCCGGACAAAGGCTGGTACGAAGCCGATGGCCTGGTGAAACGGATCTCCGGGCGCGGAGACCCGATCGACCCGGTGGTGCGGGATCAACTGGTGGACAAGGACTGGCCGAAATTCCTGCACCCCTATCCGTTGAGCGACAAGTACTTTCTTGTCGCCTGTTGGCCGAACACCAAAGCGAACTGGGGAATCTACCTGGCGGATGCTTTTGACAATCTGGTGCGGATTCGCGAGGAGCCGGGGTATGCCCTCTTGGAGCCGGTCCCGCTGGTCCAGAGACCGAAGCCCCCGGTGATCCCGGACGTGGTGGACCCGGCGCGGACCGACGGGGTGGTCTACGTGCACAGCGTGCACACGGGGCTCGGTCTGGCGGGCGTGCCGCGCGGCACGGTCAAGAGCCTGCGCGTGATCGCGTATGACTTCGGGTATCCGGGTCTCGCTGGCCCCGACATCGTGGGTTTTGGCGGGCCCTGGGAGGTGATGCGCATTTTGGGGACGGTGCCGCTCGAACCGGATGGCTCGGTGCTGTTCCGAGCGCCCGCCAATACGCCGTTGGCCGTGCAGACGCTGGACCCCGAGGGCAAAGCGGTGCAACTGATGCGGAGTTGGTTCACGGTGGGGCCGGGCGAGACGCTATCGTGTGTTGGTTGCCACGAGAGGCCGACGGACGTGGCGCCTCCGCAACTGGCGCAGGCGGCCGTACGCGCCGCCCGCGAAATCCAGCCGTGGCATGGACCCGCACGCGGTTTTGATTTTGCCCGCGAGGTCCAGCCGGTACTGAACAAGTACTGCGTGGGTTGTCACGATGGCTGCGCGAGTCGGCCCGACCTGCGAGCCCAGGAGCAGGTCCCCACTTATCAGGGCCGACGGATTTCGAAATTGGGTGTAGACCGGATGCACCCGAAGATGCTCGCGGACACCGGCGGCGTCCTCAAGTACACGCCCGCCTATGAGGCTCTGATCCCCTTCGTCCGACGGGTCGGGATCGAGGATGATGTCACCATGCTGACTCCGGGCGAGTACCATGCCGATACCAGCGAGCTGATCCAGATGTTGCGCAAAGGTCACCAGGGCGTGCGACTCGACCCCGAGGCGTGGGACCGGCTCGTGACGTGGATCGACCTGAACGGACCCTGCCACGGCACATGGGGCGATGCCTACCCGATCCCGGATGGGGCCCATCAGCGACGGATGGAACTACGCCGGGCCTATGGCGGCCCGCCGGATGATCCCGAGGTCATTCCGCAGCGGCCGCGGTACGACGACACGCCGATAGAGCCCCAGCCTTTGCCCAAGCCGAAGCTTCTTCCGTTGGCCACGGATGCCGCGCAGACCGTGGATGACGTGCGTGAGAAGACAGTCGATCTTGGGGCCGGTGTGGCACTGCGACTGGTTCGAATTCCCGCGGGGCAATTCGTGATGGGCGATGCCGAAGGTGAGCCGGACGAAACGCCGCTCACGCCGGTCGCGATCGACAAGCCCTTCTGGATGGGAATGCATGAGATTACCAATGAGCAGTTCCGTCGCTTCGACCCGCGCCATGATTCGCATTACTACCAGAAGCGTCACGCCCGCAGCGATGACCAGGGCCTGTCCCTGAACGATCCCCAGCAGCCGGTGGTGCGCGTCTCGTGGGAGGAGGCACTGGCGTTTTGCCAATGGCTTTCCCAACGCACCGGGGAGCGGTTCACTTTGCCGACGGAAGCGCAGTGGGAGTACGCCTGCCGCGCGGGAAGTGTGACGCCACTTCACTACGGCGACCTCGGGACAGATTTCGCCGGGTGGGCCAATCTCGGTGACTTATCGTTTGGCGATCCGGAGAAAGGCAACTATGTCGGTCTGACCGGCGGGCTGGAACATGTCGTCCTGGAAGGCTCCGCCCTGAGCGATCGACGCTTCAATGATGGCTTTGTCGTGACGGCTCCGGTCGGCCGCTTTCGCCCGAATGCGTGGGGGCTCTACGATATGCATGGCAACGCCACCGAGTGGACGCGTGCGATTTATGGGGCCCATGGAACCGATGCGGAGCACAACCGGCAGGGCCGCAGGGTGGTGCGCGGCGGCTCCTTTTTCGACCGGCCCGCGCGCTGCCGGAGTGCCTTTCGCCTGGCGTATCCCCCGTGGCAGCGGGTCTTCAATGTCGGTTTTCGCATCGTGGGCGAGGATCAGGACGGCGGCTCAAATTTGTAACCGATCTCACGGACGGTGTGGATGTAGATCGGGTTGTGCGGGTCCGGCTCGATCTTGTTGCGCAGGGTCGTGACGAAGCGGTCGATGCTGCGCTCGCCGACGAAGGAATCATAGCCCCAGACCGCGTTCAGGATCTCATCACGGGTCAACGCCCGGCCCGGGCGCTTGACGAATAGCTCGAGCAGCCTGAACTCCTTTGGCGACAAGGCGATCTCTTCGTTCCGACGCGTGAACCGGCGCGCCGGGACGTCCAGCCGGCAGTCACCGAACTCATAGGTCTCCGGCTCGGCCTTGCGCGTCCGGCGCAGCAGAGCCTCGACGCGCGCCAGCAGTTCCTTGATGCTGAACGGCTTGGTGAGGTAATCGTCCGCGCCGAGGTTCAGGCCCAGGATGATGTCCGATTCCTCGCCCTTGGCGGTCAACATGATGATCGGCAGGGTGAGCTTCTCCCGCCGGAGCAGCCGGCAGACTTCGTAGCCGTTGATCTTCGGGAGCATGATATCCAGAACGAGGAGGTCGGGTTTGGCGTTCAGGGCCGTGTTCAGACCCTCTTCGCCATCCTCGGCCGCCAGGGTCTTGTAGCCGTGGAACTCGAAGTTGTCCTTCAGGGCCCGCAGCATCGTCGGGTCGTCTTCAACTATGAGCACTGTTTCCATCAGTCGCCGGGGGCTGGAACTTGTAGCCGATGTTCGGGATCACATGGATGAACTGCGGGCGCGCAGGGTCAGGCTCCACCTTGTTCCGCAGGCTTGCGACGGCCCTGTCGATATCCCGCACCGAGATGAAGTGCGAATAACCCCAGACGGTCGTGCGGATCTCGTCCTGGGTCAGGGGGCAGCCGGACTTGCGCAGAAACAGGTGGAGCATTTTGAACTCGCCTGGCGTGAGGGTCACGTCCTGGCCGCCGCGTTGGAGCGTACGCGTTGCGATGTCCACGCGGCAATCGCCGAACTCGTAGATCATCGGCTCGGACTCTTTCCGCCGTCGCAGGAAGGCCTCCGCCCGGGCCATAAGCTCTTTGATGCTGAACGGCTTCGTCACGTAGTCGTCGGCCCCGAGATTCAGACCGAGCACGATGTCCGACTCCCGGTCCTTGGCCGTCAGCATAATAATCGGCATCTCGAGGCCCTTCTCGCGAACGTGCGAGCAGACCTCATAGCCGTTCATCTCGGGCAGCATGATGTCCAAGAGGATCAGGTCGGGTTTCTCCTTCAAGGCGGTCGCCAGTGCCTGTTCCCCATCCATGGCGGTCAGGACATAGTAGCCCTTCATCTTGAAGTTGTCTTCCAGCCCCCGCAGCATCGCGGGGTCATCCTCGACGATCAGAACTGTCCTCATGACCCCTCACCTGGAACTCCTTGCACGTTGATCCGCCGGCCTTTCGCCGTGCCGGCCCTATAGGATAGCCAGGGAAGGCCACACCTGTCAAACAATAACAACTCAGGTACGCGCAACGCGTGAGTGTCGGCTCTTCCTGCTGGGACGGTACGGACTGCGGGCCGGTGGTTCGTGGTGATGGAGACGTTGCGGGACCGGAGGCCGCGAGTCACGGCGAGCCCGCGTAGACCTTGTCCTTTTCGGGAATCCGATTGAAGCAAAGCACGCGGTTTACCTGCTCCTGGCGGACATACGCGGCCACGTCGGAAGGCATCTGACACGGCTCCCGTTTCAGGTACCCATAGGCATAGCCGCTTAGACGCAGCACTCCGCCGACCAGCAGCGGCGGCTCCAGCAGACAGCGGCGCAGCGACTTGACAATCATGAAGAGAGGATGCGTGGACAAGCCGTATTCGCAGAGCCCTTGCAGGAAACGTGCCCGGAGAAGACTTCGCGCGTTGCGAACCCCCGTGGGACGCTGATGGACCGCCTTGATGTGCGGAAACGACCACGTCCTCCAGCCGTGCATCCGGGCCATGGCGCAGGCGCAGGTGTCCTCGCCGCCGTGGGTCAGTGGCACATACCCGCCGATCTGTTCAAAACAGGTGCGTCGGAAGACTTGGAGGGCCTTGGGGGTGGAGCGCCGGTCATTCAGGACTTTCCACAACCGGCCGTTGATGAGGTTCTCATACACACCCGAGGCCGCGCCCAGATTCGGGTCGGCTCGGAACTGGGCCAGGATTCGTTCGTAATAGTCGGGAGGTAGAATGATGTCCGCGTCGAGCACGGCCAGAAACTCATAGGGCAGACTTTGGAGGTGATGCACCCCCTCCATGATGGCATAAACGTTACTGGCGAAGTACTGGTCTTTCTGGACGCGTTTGCGTCGCAGACAGTGGATGAAGCTGTACCTCCGCGCATAGGAGCCGACAATGGCTGCCGTGTCGTCGCTCGAGCCATCATCCACGATGACCCACCGCTTAGGGTGCACCGTCTGCTGGACTACGCTCTCGATGGTACGAGCCAGGTAGTCAGCCTCATTGTAGGCGGGCGTGACGATGACGTACTGCTCACCCATATAGCCTTCGTTCTGAGGGACAACGGCGTATTCCCTAAGCATCATGGATTCATCCGCGCCAAGGACACGTGTCCGAGGCGGTATGGTCGCCCAAGGGACTCCTATCGCCGTGTGTTAACTCGGGGTACTTCTCCTTTTTTCCAACCGTAGCGTCCTCGCTGTGACTTTCATTCCCTTCACTGTAAAGTATAGTGTGCCAGAGGGGAAAATCAAGGGGAAAACCCAACCGACCGTGCCGGCCGCGTGCGAAGAAGGAGAACTGCGGCAGGGCCGCTCCAGTCCTCCGTGTGGTCTGTCGTGGCCGAGATTCTACAACATTCTACGTCGGCGCAGGTGGCCGACAAAGCCGGCACCGATGACGGCGAGCAGAATTCCGGCCGGCGCTGGAACCGCGGCGCTGGCGATGCCGAACTCACCGATGGCAAAGTCGACCGGCTGCGGCGTGGTCACGGCGATACTGCTGATATAGCTGCCGCCCGTCCCGTAAAAACCGTAATAGGCGGCTCCCGCGTAGCCGTTGACGCCTTGAACGACCTCTGTGCCATCCTGGGCCGTTGCCACAATCATGTACTGGGAGAACGGATTGGGCTCGGCGTAGAAGTAGAATGCCGCAGTCTGGTCCGGCAGGAACATGGTCACGTCCGAGGCGCCATTCGTGTAGTACACATCGCCCAGGTACCCGTGGCTCCACGTCGCCCAGCCAGCGCCCACTCGATAGTGCGTGAGCGGCGCGCTGAAATCCACGGACCCGCCCAGCGGGGAATCCACGGAGGTGACGCCGGCGTACAGGGGACGTCCATCCGCCCCGAACGGGGTCATGGTGTAGGGCCCCAGCGTGGCGCCGGGGGCCGCGGTACCGCCCGCAAAGCCAGTGATCGCCGCCGGAGCGGCCGCGGCCGTGGCCAGCACGACCAGACTTAATACGGTTGCTGCATTCTTCATACCTTTGTCCTTTCTCACTGGGCTGGAGCGTCAGCGTGCACTCTGTCTCGGACATTGCTCTGAGACGCCGGGCGGAAAGACCCCTTGCCTACAGGTGCTTGGGACGCGGAGAGGAGCGCTCGCGCATGGCGCGCAAGGCAATACGTTACACGGATCTCTTCACCACACCCACCCCAATACAGGGTATCTTATCAAATTGTGGATGCGATGTCAAGAGAAATGTACGGCCGGGAAATGCGGCAGGGGCGTACACTGCGGGGCGTCCGGGAATAGCAGGCCTAATCGAGTCGTGGATCGAGCCGCCAGGCCTTGGATCGCGAGAGACCTTTTGGTGACGCGTGGCAAGGACTCCCAAACGCGAAAGAACGCACTTGGGAACCCCAGCGTCAAGGTCAAAGGCGTTCACGATGGTCGCGCGCACGGCAAAATCGCCATCGCCAGGCTGCGCTGGACGAGGCCGCCCAGATAGTAGATGATCTTGCGTTTGTCCCGGCGGCTCCTGTGTCCCCTCCTGGGTCAAGGTGCGAGTTCTTTGACAAGGCGATCGGCCTCGTAGACTCGTCGCAACGCCTCGAGGATCGAGGCGGAATGGACCGAGACGGCACGGGCCTCCTGCTCTGTATAAATGAAGTCGAGCACCAGGGATTGGATATTGCCATCAAAGATGATCCCGACGAGTTCGCCGTTACGGTTGACGACGGGGCTACCCGAATTGCCACCGATAATGTCGGCCGTGGAGACAAAATTGAAGGGTGTGTTCAAATCGAGGCGGTCCTTACGCTCGACCCAGCGTCGGGGCAGCTCGAAGGGGGACACGTTCCCCTGTTCCCGAGACCGCTCATAGAGACCCGCGAAGGTCGTCCATGGCGGGACTTGTTTGCCCTGTTCCGTGTAGCCCTTGACTTGGCCGAAGGCCAGGCGCAGGGTGAAGGTCGCATCCGGATAGACCTCGGTCCCATAGAGCGCGAAACGCGCCGCCGCCAGCTTGGCGTACGCCTGGCGCAGGGGCTCTTCAACCTGGTCCTCGTACGTCTGGCGCAGACTCCGCGCCTGGGGATCGACGAGCACGGCGAGTTGAATCATCGGGTCGTCCGATGCACGCAGCGCCTCCAGGCCGGCCGCGGCCAGCTTCTTGCGGACATCGACGCCCTTGAGCTTCGTACTGTCGACCAGTTGGGCGGCTCGCTCCCGCGACGATTTGCCCGCCAGGACCTTCTGGACCAGCGGATCGTCAAATCCTTTCATCTCGGCGAACATGCTCAGCGAGTCGGCGAGCAGCACCGTCTCCAGGTCGTTGTAGATCGGCGCCTCGGAAAAGAGTTCGAACTTGAGCGATTCGAGATTCGATTCGCGGTATTCACGAAGACGCTCCGCATTCGGCTTGGCGGACTCGTCTGCCAGGCGCAGCAGCGTCCGGGCAATGCCGAACAACTGGCTGTGGAAGGCGGAGCGCTGTTCCAGCAGGTCCCAGTCATAGTAGATGCCGTCCCAAATCTTCAGAGCAGCAACGACATCGGCCCACGGATCGCCGGCAGGCGCTGTCAGTTGCGATGCCTTGTCCCGCACGGCTTGGCGGAGCTTTTGCTCTTCGGCACGCTTGCGGCTCAGGATTGCCGGATCTTGGAGACCGGCGAGCATGCCCAAGCGGGCCTTACGGCTGTTCTGGACCCCGAAGAGGTCATCCTGGGCCCGGCGCGCATTCTCCCGATTTCGGCCGCTGTAGGCCGATAGCATGACCTCCCAGCGAAATAGCTTGCGCAGGGCGTTGGGAAAGGTGCGGTCGCGAAGGAACTGGATATGATCCATCGTGTCGAGCCGGTCGGTCCGGCCGGGATGACCGGAGACGAAGATCAGCTCGCCGTCGCCTGCGCCCTTGGGACTCCACTTGAGGTAGTGCTCGATCTTGGCCGGCTGGCCGTCCTCGTAGACACGAAAGAAGCAGATGTCGAGGTCGTAGCGGGGATACTCGAAATTGTCCGGGTCCCCGCCGAAGAAGGCGATGTCCTTTTCCGGGGCGAAGACGATCCGGATGTCCGTATACTTCTTGAAGCGGTAGAGGTGGTAGAGGCCGCCGTGGTACAGGGTGACCACATCGCTCCGCAAGCCGGTCTTGTCGAGCGATTCCTTCTCCATCGTATTCATCGCGGCCCGACGGGCCACGTTCGCCTCCGCCGAGCTCATCCCCGGTTGGACCGCCGCAGTGATCCGTTCCGTCACATCCTCAATGCTCTGGAGCACGTTCAGTTCCAGATCGACGCAGCGGATTTCCTCTTTCAGCGTCTTGGCGTAGAAACCCTGGGCGATCAGATCGCGCTCTTTGGTGCTGAGTTTTTGCAGGCAATCGGCGCCGACATGGTGATTCGTCATCACCAGTCCATCGGCGGAGACGAATGAGCCGGACCCGCCGCTATTGAACCGGACACTGGAGCGCTGCAGGTGCAGATACCAGTCGTCGCTCGGCGCGAAGCTGTACTTCTCCTGCAACAGCTTCTGGGGCGGATTGTTGAAAAGCCACATCCCTTCGTCGGCCAGGCCCTCGGCCGGCAACATACAAGTCATGCTGATCATAGCAGCCATCCCATAGAAGCATCTGATCCTGCGGTTCATAGCAGCGGCTCCTTTCGCAAATCGGACAGCCCCATACTATAACACCGTCTCCCGGCTGCACCAGTCATCAAAATCCTCAAACCGCCCCCAGACGTGACGACGCGTGTGAGCACCGAGGGATGGAAATTCGAACTCCGAAGCACCAAATCCCAAACAAACCTCAAATCCAAAGCACCAATGACCAAAACCCCGATGCCGGTCGGCAGGTCGGCTGCGTGTCTCAGGTTTTGCACACTGGAATTTGTTGGCTTCGTCCCAGGTTCTTGAGTTTTGGCTGGCATGAGCCCTTGAGGAGGGTGGCAGCGTCAAGGCCGGAGGCCTTGGCGATGGCTCTTCTCCACATGAAATCGGGCCATCGCCAAGCTGCGCTTGACGCTGCCACCCAGCCATTGCCACAGAGATCTCACGAACTTGGGACGTTGCCAATTTGTTTGGAATTTCGGATTTGATGCTTCGAAATTCCAGCCGCCCCGCCTGGGCTTACGGGGCACCGGCGCCGCACCAGTAGCGGGACGTATTGTCCTCGGCGGCCAGCCAGTCGGCGTGGCCATCGAAAAAGAGGTTGTTGCAGCCCTGGTTGCGATGGCGGTCGCGGGCGACGCGGCGCGTCAGATTGCTGCCGACCGTGGTCTGGTCCGACATCGGCAACTGGGTGTTGGACCAGACATCGAGGAGATTGAAGACCGAGGCGATGTCGAGGTCGCGCCGGTTGAGTATGACAGGGCGCCACTCGCCGGCTTCATTGTCGGCCATGTAAATGCGCTCCGCGTGCCGGGGAATGCTGCTGAGCTTGCTCGGTTCGTCCTTCTGCTTGCCTTGCTCACCACCGTACAAGCTGGGCTTATCCATGTCCCAGGCGTTGACGACATAATCGACGGTTTGGTCGGCGTTGCGCTGGCCGCCCTGTCCCACGCCGGTGCGCGGGAAGGCGGGACATTGATAGACCTTGACCTCCCGGTAGTCGTCGGCGTTCTTGTATTCCTCTCCCAGGAACGGCATGAAGGCCAGCAGCCATTTGACCTTGTTGTCCAGTGCCCGGGGGATGAAATCACTGTTCTCTTGGGCATATACGTGCATGGCAACGCCGATTTCCCGAAGATTGTTCAGGCAATAGACCCCGCGGGCCTGCTTGCGGACCCGGCTCAATGCGGGCATCAGAATCGCCATCAGCAGGGCGATGATCGAAATCACCACGAGAAGCTCGATCAAAGTGAACGCCCGGTGCTCCTGTTTCATGCAACACCTCCATCGAGATATTTCCGTTGAACCTATTGCTCCCCAGTATAGCAGATTCGGCTGTCAATCCATAGGAAAAGAATAGACATCGGAGAGTGAGGCTGCTTCTTGGCTGGGACGTGCGTATCCGGTATCATTCCGCAGGATGTGACATTTCCGATGAAAGGTGTGATCCTATGGCTACGGTGTATCACGACAACGAGGTGGATGCCGGTATCCTCAAGACACGCAAGATCGGGGTGATCGGGTACGGCAATCAGGGGCGGGCCCAAGCCCTGAATCTCCGCGACAGCGGTTTCACGCCGCTGGTGGGCAACCGGGACGATGAATACAAGAGCAGGGCGATCCAGGATGGCTTTGCGGTTCGGCCCATCCGCGCGGTGGCCGAGGAGGGGGACCTCATCTTGGTGCTGATCCCGGATGAGGTCCAGCCCGAGGTGTATGAGGGGCAGATCCGGCCGTACCTGCGGCGGGGCGACGTGCTGTGCTTTGCGAGCGGTTACAACATCTACTACCGTGCCATCGTACCTCCCGAAGGCGTCGGGGCCATCATGGTCGCGCCACGCATGATCGGGCGCGCGGTGCGGAATCTCTTTGTGAGTGGACTGGGCTTTCCCTGTCTGGTGGCCGTTGAAAACGACACAGACGGTCAGTCCCGGCCGATCGCGCTGGCCTTGGCCAAAGCGATCGGGGCTACGCGCTTTGGAGCCTTCGAGTCCTCGTTCCGAGAAGAAACGGTCATCGACCTTTTCGCGGAGCAGATGCTCTGGCCGGGGATCATCAAGTTGTGCCTGCTGTATTTCGAGAAACTGGTCGCCCACGACTGCGATCCGGAGATCGTGACGACAGAACTGCACCTCTCCGGCGAGTTCGTTGAGATCGCCAAGGCGATGATCACACACGGTTTTTTCGGACAGCTCAAGTTGCATTCTCAGACCAGCCAGTACGGCCAGTTATCGCGTGCCGACCGCATGGCGCCCCCCGAATTGCTGGAACGGATTGACAAGGCCATCCAGGACATTGCCTCGGGCCAGTTCCACGAAGAATGGGCCCAGGAGCAGAAGGCCGGCAAGCCGAACCTGAGCCGCCTCTGGCAACAAGCCCTGGAGCACCCGTTGGCTCAGTCCGAGGCGAAGCTGGAATCTCTCCGCCAGATCCTCGCGCGACCTTACGAAGGTTCGTAGTGACGCCGTAAAGCGTTCTCTTCGTAGAGCCTGCCGTCGACCGGATCGAGGGTCGTGCGTCCCGCACGACGTCTTTTTGTGTGACAACGCTCACCCGACGCGGAGATCAGGAAGGCAAGGGCTGTGAGCGAGGCCCACAGCCCTTGAGTTCTCTTTGCCCCCCGGTGACCGCCGGCCAGGCAGCTATTTCTGACCTTTGACCAGCCAGATATCATCCACGTAGATGGTGCCCTTGCCGCCGGGAGCCGTGGCGGCCCGATCCCCGACGCCAATGACCATCTTCTTGATCTTGGCGGCATTGACACCCGTAAAGCTGCTCAGCGGGATCGTCCATTGCGTCCACGTGGTCGCGCCGAGCATGGAGTTGTTCGTCGCCACCACCAGGGCTGCTTTGTTCACCGAGTCTGTCAGCGCGACGTACAGAGGCGAAGCCCAGTTCCCCGTCTTGCCGTAGATGAAGAGAACCAGCGTATCGGTGCCGCCGGCCGTCCAGTCTTGAGCGGTGGCGAACGTTCGCTCCGCCTCGCTGTAGTACGGCTTCGGGACGTTGTTGTAGTCCATGGGCATGGACTGCTTGCCGCCGTGGAAGATCGTCGTGCTGCCGAACGTGCCGTTGGCGGAGGTGGCCAAGCCCACCACGGAGCCGCTGAGCCCGGTGGTCAGGCCATCGACCCAGGTCGAGAAGACTTCCTGGCCCTCTTTGTCCGTGTAGCTCTCGAAGTCGTCCACGGGCAGGCACGTCGTGAAGCTCCAGACCGGCCCGGTGACGACCGTGTTGTCGGCCTTGATCTCATCCACGCGCCAATAGTAGGTGGTCCCGATGTCCAGGGGCCCCGGGGTGAACGTGGTGGCCGTCTGGATGCCCTTGTCCACCGAAGCGTCCCCCTTGGTCACCGCGTCGAGAGTGCCGCCAAAATACACACGGTGCTTGGCGGCCAGTTGGCCCGGCTGCCAGGTGAGCGTCGCGGTGGCGGAGCCGCCGGCGCCGTCCTTTGGACTGGGCAGGTAGGCCGTCAAGGCCTGGGTCGTGAAGCTCCAGACGTTGCCCTTGTTGACGGTCGTCAGATCGCTCTCGATCTCGTCGACCCGCCAGTAGTAGGTGGTGCCTGGCTGGAGTGTCCCCGTATAAAACGCCATGGGCACGGGCGACCGGGGACCAATCAGGTTGGCGGGTCCCAGGTCGGGACTGGTGCCCAGATACACCTCGTGCATGACCCCCTTGTAGCCCGCCTCCCAGCGGAGCAGCCCCATCTGGATACCGGCCGCGCCGTCCGCCGGATTCGGGTTCTTGGCGGCCCGCGAGGGCGGGCAAAGCTGGGCGATCTCGTCCGCCGTCAAACCGGTATTGTACATCCGGACATCGTCAATCGCCCCATACCAATCGCATCCCCACCCGTCCGTACCAATGAGGACCGGGGTGGGGCTGCTGGTGATCGGGCCCATGGCGGTCGAATCGGTCTGCAGGCCGTTGAGATAGCATTTCAGCGTCGTGCCATCGAACGTGCCCGCGATATGGCACCATTCGCCGCGCGGCAATTTCTTGCCGACGAAGGCCCAGGCCCGCGGCGTCGTATTGAACGTAAACGCCATGTAGGGCTGCGGGGCGCCGCCCCAGCCATAGCGAACCTGGAAGCTCCAACTGGGACTCGCCCCACTGAGCGCCTTGGCCATCGGGGCTGTCTCCCCGCCGGTCGTACCCTTTCCCTCCGGGTCCTCGGCATCCGGGCGTATCCAGAGGGCAATGGAGGTCGGACCCTTGATGTCCAAGCTGGCGCTATGGGGAACGGTGATGTAGTCCGCTTTGCCCAGAGCGGCCCCCATACCGTGGAATTCCAGGGCTTTGTCCTTGGGGCCCGTGATCCAGGTGGGACTGCCCGTGATCGTCCCATTGTTGCCCTTGCCGGACGAGTCGGCGATCTTGGTTCCCGTGCCTTCGTCCAGCTTCCAGTGGCCCACCAGTTCGCCAAAGGTCACATCTGCCGAATCCAGCACCACCAGACAGATCAGCAAACACACAGTCGTCTTACCCATATTCTTCCTCCCTTCGAATTGGCGGAAAGAGCTTGCACGCTGCCGCAGCAATTCCGCATACTCCAATGAGAAGGGCTGTGAGCCGATGCCCACAGCCCTTGCGCGTTTCTCTTCTTGCGCGACCGTGGGGACATGCTCTACTTCGCGGCTTTGATCAACTGGATGTCATCCACGTAAATAGTTCCCGTGCCGCCGGTGGTCCCGCCGGTGCGTTGCCCCACACCGATGGCCATCTTCTTGATCTTGGCGGCATTGACGCCCGCAAAACCGCTCAGGGGGATCTTCCATTCGGTCCACCGGGCCGTCGTTACGGGGAACGTGTCGGCCGACGAGACCACAGCCGTCTTGTTCGCCGAGTCACTCAGGGCCACGTACATCAAGGCAGGCTTGTTCGCCGTGCGGCCGTAGACGTAGAGGACCAGCGTGTCCACACCGCCGGCGGTCCAGTCCGGGACCGGGCTGAACGTGCACTCGGCTTCGCTGTAGAACGGGGCCTTGACGTTATTGTAGTCCATGGGCATGGACTGCTTGCCACCGTGGAAGATCGTCGTGTTGCCGAACGTGCCATTGACGGCGGTGGCCAGGCCGACCACAGAGCCACTGAGGCCGTTGGTCAGACCGTCGATCCAGGTCGAGAAGACCTCCTGGCCCTCTTTGTCCGTGTAGCTCTCGAAGTCATCCACAGGCAGAGACGTGGTGAAGCTCCAGACGGGCCCGGTCACCACGGTGTTGTCCGCCTTGATCGTGTCCACGCGCCAGTAGTAGGTGGTCACGCTCTCCAGGGGGCCCGGCTTGAAGGAGGTTTCCGCCTGGATGCCCTTATCGACACCGGCCTCCCCCTTGGTGACCGCGTCCAGCGTGCTGCCGAAGTACACGTGCTGCTTGGTGGCCATCTGGCCCGGCTGCCACGTGAGCGTCGTGGCGACAGAAGCATCCGCTACGGCGTCCTTGGGGCTGGGCAGATAGGCGGTCAGGGCCTGCGTCGTGAAGCTCCAGACATTGCCGGGATTGACCGTCTTCATATCAGCCTCGGTTTCGTCGACCCGCCAGTAATAGGTGACCCCCGGCTTGATTACCCCAGTGTAATAGGCCATCGCCATGGGCGACCGCGGAGCGATCAGATTGGCGGGTCCCAGGTTCGGATCGGTGCCGAGATAGACCTCGTGCATGACCCCCTTATAGCCCGCCTCCCACCGGAACAGCGGCATCGAGACGCCGACCGCGCCGTCCGCCGGATTCGGGTTCTTGGCGGCGCGCGACGGCGGGCAGATCTCGGCGATCTCGTCCGCGGTCAGGGCATTGTTGTACATTCGGACATCGTCGATGGCGCCAATCCAGTCACACCCCCATCCGTCCGAGCCGATCAGGACCGGCGTGGGGCTGCTGGTGATCGCGCCCATGGGGGTCGAATCGGTCTGTAAGCCGTTGAGATAGGCTTTCAGCGTCGTGCCGTCGTACGAGCACGCGATATTGCACCATTCGTTGCGCGTCAGCTTTCTGTCGACGAAGGCCCAGGCCCGGGGCGTCGTATTGAACGTAAACGACATAAAGGACTTCAGGTTACTGTTCCAGCCGTAGCGCACCTGGAAGCTCCAACTGGGGCTCGCTGTGCTCAGCGCCTTGGCCATCGGCGCCGTCGTGGTGGCCTTGCCTTCCGGGTCATCGGCGTCCGGCCGTATCCACAGGCTCATGGAGATCGGACCCTTGATGTCCAAGCTGGCGCTATGCGGGACGGTGATCATGTCCCCGCCGCCGCCGGAGACGCCCAAGCCGTGGAACTCCATGGCGCCGTCCTTGACCCCAGTGATCCAGAGGGGATTGCCGGCCGTGACGGTGCCGTTGTTCCCTTTCCCGGAAGAGTCGGCAATCTTGGTTCCCGTACCTTCGTCCAGTTTCCACTGGCCCACCAGCTCGCCGAAGGCCGCACTCGCCGTGCCCAGCACCACCAGAGTGCACAGCAGGCAAACGGCTCTCTGACCCATATCCTTCCTCCTTTCGCCCATGCGTAAAGAACTGTGCCCGGGCTCTCTACGGCCTGCGCGCCGCACGCCCGGGTCATTCACACCGATCGTTGCACATTTTCAGGGTGGGGAAGGGGAGTGACTTCGCGGTGCCGGAGGGGCCGTCGCGCTCGTATGCCTGACATGACCACGCCTCTTCCTTTCAGAGCGAGCGGATAGAGCTCGCACGCTGCCGAAGCAATGTCCGCCTACTTCACTAAGGTTGCTTTTACCAGATTGCCCGTAGGATTTCAAGAAGAATCCACCGCTCGGGCCCTCGAAATTGGCTTTGTTCTTACCGCAATCTTTCAACCGACTACCGACTACTGCCCTTTCGCTTTGTTTCGCATAATTGCCTCTGGGCTGGGGCCAGGTTCGTAGTGACGCCGTCAGGCGTTAACGTGGCATGGGCTTGGGGTCCCCAACGCAAGATTCGGCGTTGGGGGTCCCCTTCCAGCCCCTGATTCGGAGGCACGGGCAGGATGCCCGTGCCACGTGGTGCGGCGAGAATTGGGTTCGTTTTGCACATTTCACTCTGGGCTGCCGGCCGGGCACCGGAATCCTGGAAGGATGGAAGGGTGGAATTATGGGGTACCTCGGCCATCGGGGTGTTCGTCCCCCGGATCGGGGTCCGGGGTGACAACGTTGGGCCGGCCGGCCCGGCAGGGGCAGCCGGGGGCGGACAGCACGCAAACGCCCGCGTCTTGCGGGCATTCCCATCTTCTTCCCGCCAGTGCTCCAGGATGCTCGACTACTCTCGAAGGGCGTAATTACAGACGGCAAGTGGAGTTCGGGGCCAGCCACACTGCCCTGCGTTGTTTACGCCGACGGGCATCGCGCCGCGAACGTTACAAGGGTTCTTCTCCTATCTGTTCTGGGATGAGCCGCACTTGCGGGATCGGGTCCAGTGGATCGTGGCACGGGACCACGCGCATCCCCAGGCGGTCGGGGTCATCGACGAGAGCGGCAACGCCAAGAAGGGCCGGCACACCGCCGGGGTCCAACGGCAATGGTGCGGCAACACGGGCAAGACGGACAACTGCGTGGTCGCGGTGCCTCTGGGGTATGTGGCGGGCGATTTCCAGTGCCTGCTGGACAGCGACCTGTTCCTCCCGCAAACGTGGGCCGAAGACCCGGTTCGGCGTCAAGAAGTCGGGATTCCGGCGGAGGTGGTCTTCCGGACCAAGCCCGAGATCGCTTTGGCCCAGATCGCTCGGGCGATCGCCCATGGGATTCGGGTGCGGGCGTGGACCTTCGACGAACTTTACGGCCGGGGTCGGGAGTTCCTGGACGGCGTCAGCGCGTTGGGGCAGAACTTCGTGGGCGAGATTCCGTGCGACTTTGCCGGCTGGCTCCAGGAGCCACACGTCCTGCGGCATCCCTCCCCGCAGGAAAAGTCTCAAGGAGGTCGAAAACGCCACTATCCCCGCTTGGTGCGTAAGGCCCTGCCCGCCGGCGAGGTGCGGAATCTGGTCACCTATTCGCCGGTCTTTCGGAAACAGAAGTGGCGGAAGTTCCGGATCAAAGGTGGGGAGAAAGGGCCGATCGTCTGGGAGGTCAAACCCGCGACGTTCTACCGCCGTCACGGTCCCGAGGAGATCAAGTACTTCCTGTCCAATCTGGTGATCGACGGCCAGACCGTCACGCTCGAATGGTTGTTGTGGGTGGCGTTCAGCCGCTGGCCGATTGAACGTTGCTGTGAGATTGCCAAGAGCGAGTTGGGGATGGACCACTTCGAGATGCGCAGTTGGCGTGGCATCCATCGACACTTGTACCTCACCCAGGTCAGTCAGTTGTTCTGTGCCCGCGTGCAGCAACAACTGCGAGAGAAGAAACGCTCCCGAGAGCTTGTACCTGACGGTCGAGCAGGTTCGCCTGGCGGCCTGGGCCTGGGTGCAAGCCCACGGGTATCCCCCCTCCGCGCAGATCGTCGTGTACGAGCAGGCGGTCGAACACCTCCGGTATCATCAGCAGAGAAACCGACAGGCACGCCTCTCCCACTGGAAAACCACCCGCCGAAGACTCAAAACGCTTGGGATCGATCTGCGCAAACTCAAGTCCTGTATACCGGATGATTTATGAACAAGTCGCGCTGTGGTACTAGACCTGGCCTCTGCAAGGCCTTCGGCCTCGCGTTTGGGGATCCCTGCCACCCCGCCATTCCATCATACCGAGCGCCGGCGAGAGAGGTGGGCTGAGCACACCAACCAGCGTTGGTACCATTCGCCGCCCGACACTCTGCGATGTCCTGCGCGACGAGACCGGGCGTCCCGTCGCAAACGACAATCACCCATAAATCCCAAAATCCCGCTTTCTTCCTTGACACTCTTTACAGGTGTCGATTACATTCTACTCGCGTAGAAAGGCGACAGGAGTGTGGTGTGGGTGTCGGGCCAGGACAAAGGGCTCAAGCCCCTGTGTACGGGCGCGGCCCACGGGCTGAATCTGGCGAGTTGTTCAGGAGGTTCTTATGGCGCCCAGACACATTGGGTCGGCTTTGATGATGTTGATTATCCTGGCGGCGATGCCTTCCTACGGTGCCGAGGTGTACCTCAACGCCACGGCGGTCTCGGAAAGCGGGTCCCCTCTGGCGAAGGGAAGCTGCAGGGTCGTGACGACGAAGGAAGAACTGAAGGGGGCCAATCTGCCTTCCATCAGGGGGCATTCCGATGAGCCGGTCGGCATGTACATGCTGGTCTCGTATGTCGCGGCGCCGACCCCCTTGCTGCTCAGTGTGCAGGCTTGGGGTAAGGGCGGGGCGGGAGGTTTCCTCCAAAGAATCATGGACCGGGGCAAGTGGGACACCAAGGCGAACACGACTTTGGAGGGTTCCGAAACCGTAGCGGTCCCCGGCGGCTCCTTCGCCGAGGCCCTGAAGTATCGGACGGTGATTACGGAAGCGAAGAGCGATTCTCAGGCCGCCGAGACCTTCGTCAACGGGACACGATTCTTGTGGTTTGCCAAGGGGGTCGGTGTGGTCCGGATGCGGTACGAGCACTCTGATGGCAAAGTCACGGAGGCCGTGTTGCTCAGTCACAGCCTCGTCGGCCGGGGCCACAACTATCTGCCTCTGCAGGTCGGTAACCGCTGGACGTACGCCTGGAAGAACGACTACCGTCAGGAGGCGGTCATTGAGACGTGGAAGATCGGGGAGCGGCCGGAAGATCTTGCCGATCCACCCGCGCGGCGCAGATCGGGCAGTACACCGGAAGTCAAGATGGTCGATCCCAACAGCGTCACGCTCGATCTGTCGCAGGATACCTGGGTCAAGGTTGCCGGCGATCCGAAGAGAGGATTCCACTTTCCTTACTATCTGTTCATCCCCAAAGGCATCGATCCTGCCGCGGGTAGACACCTGTTCGTGGAAACGAACAATACCGGGACTACCTCGGATGATTTTCAGGTCCACGATGACGCGGCCGCCCGCTTGGCTCGAGACTCCCATGCGAATCGCATCGCCAGGGAGTTGGGGACGTCTTTGCTCGTGCCCGTGTTCCCCCGTCCTCGCGACCAGTGGCAAGCCTACACCCATTCGCTCGATGAAGATACCCTCCTGATTTCGTTGGGTCCGCTCCAAAGGATCGACCTGCAATTGATTCAAATGATCCGCGATGCACAAGCCCTGCTGCGGCGTAACCACGTCAACGTGCAGGATAGGGTTTTCATGCATGGCTATTCCGCCTCGGGGGTGTTCGCCAATCGGTTCCCTGTCCTGCATCCGGAGGTGGTGCGGGCGGTCGCCACGGGGGGCGTCAATGCGATCCCGATTTTTCCCATCGCCCAGTGGCACGGCACGACGCTGCCATTCCCCGTGGGGATCGCTGACCTGAAAAAGATTGCCGATATCAACTTCAATGAGGCCGCGTACAAACAGGTCTCGCAGTACATCTACATGGGCTACCTGGATCGCAACGACACGACGCTTTCCCGTGACGCCTTTTTGCCAGGAGCACGCCAGGCTCATCCGGGAGCTTATTGGGGCCGAGATGCCCGACCGATGGAAGGTCAGCCAGTCCATCTATCGTGAGCTCACCATTCCGGCCCAGTGCGTCACCTACAACGGCAGCGGCCACGAGATCAAACCAGAGATGATCGAGGACGTTGTCAAGTTCTTCCGGGCCAACTCCGGCAAGGGCTTTGTCCGCATCCAGCCGCACGAATATCCTTTTGTCGAATTCCAGGAGATCCAAACCGCGCACGTCAACGGTCTGTACTGGCAGGGGGACGAGAGAATCCCCGAGGGGATCCGCAACCTGTTTGGAGACAAGAACCATTTCATCATCTCCATCGACGAGTGGATGGCAGGGCAGGGTGTTCGGCAGTTCGATGTTTTCCAGGAGAAGGTCGCGTTCCGATTCCTGCTGAAGGCGCAAGGGTATGAGGACGTCCGGGTCACCAAGGAGGACCTCCGGGGCAACTGCTCCTCGGGCCGCGGCCAGTTTCAGGGCTTTGTTGTCGGATTACCGGCGGCGGAACTGGCGAAGATTGCCCCGGGTGTCGCATACGCTCTCGTGCCGGTGGATCAGCGGGAACCGTACACCTGGCAGGTGAAAGCCGGTGTCCAGTTGGTCCGGCCGTGAGGGCCTTGCCGCGCCGGCGCGTGAGGATTAGAGTAGATGGGCATGATCCTGACGCGCAAGAAAGTCATCGGCGCGGCTCTGATGGCTGCGGTGTTGTTGGCGCTGGCGGCTCTGCCTCGGGCTTGGCCGCCCGGAACCCGCCGCATCGAGAGCATTCTCGCGACGTATCAGGAACGGGGGACCTACGGCGATATTGCTCTGGTCTATCCCTTCGATGGGACACTGTTTCCACCCGAGGTGCCGCCACCGACGTTTCGCTGGAAGGACGGCGAGCGGAGATCGAGACGATGGCTGGTCTGGATCGCCTGCGCCGATGGCGAGTTGGACCTGTGTTTCCTGGTCCGGCGGCCCCAGTGGACGCCCCAACCTCAGGATTGGGAGAGTCTCAAACAGAGGTCACTCGAACGGGATGCCCAGGTGGCCATCCTTGGCGTCGGTCGCGGCGGGGCCGGCAGGATTGTGTCGCGGGCCAGGATATCGTTCCAGACCTCGAAGGACCCGGTGGGGGCGCCCTTGTTCTATCGCGAGGTCATCCTGCCGTTTCTGGCGGCGGACAAAGACCCATCCCGTATCCGGTGGCGGTTCGGGTCGATCTCTTCCCCCCAGCCGCCGCCCATCGTTTTGGAACATCTGCCGGTCTGTGCCAACTGCCACTCGTTCAATCGGGACGGCACCATTCTCGCGATGGATGCCGACTACGCCAACAACAAAGGCTCCTACCTCATCACGCCTATCCAGGAGCAGATGACGCTCACGCCCGACGACCTCATCACCTGGAACGACTATGAGCGTGCCGGACAGACTTTCGGCTTGCTGTCGCAGATCTCGCCCGAGGGCCGCTACGCGATCAGCACGGTGAAGGACCTGGCCGTCTTTGTCCCCCGACCTCCCTTGGCGTTCTCGCAGTTGTTCTATCCCGTCAAGGGGATTCTGTGTGTGTACGACCGCCAGGGCCG
This sequence comes from uncultured Pirellulales bacterium, assembly GCA_964354535.1. Classification (GTDB taxonomy): domain Bacteria; phylum Planctomycetota; class Phycisphaerae; order Sedimentisphaerales; family Anaerobacaceae; genus PLanc-01. The sequence continues at coordinate 1,008 of CAYHAJ010000353.1, read as the reverse complement.
CACGTTCCGGGCCCTGCCCGGCGCGGATGATCCCAACCTGGTGCAGAGCAATCCGACCTGGAGCCCGGATGGCAAGGACATTGTCTTTGCCCGCGCTCCCGCAGCCGACCTGCGCGAAACCCACGGTCAGGGTCTGACGCCCTTGACCCCGGAAGACTGCGAGATGCTGATCCAGGATGGCAAGCCGTTCCAGTTCGACCTGTACAAGATCCCCTTCAAGGAGGGCAAAGGCGGCGTGGCGGAGCCTCTGGCCGGAGCCTCGCACAACGGCATGAGCAACTACTTCGCCCGCTATTCGCCGGATGGACGTTGGATCGTCTTCTGCAAAGCCAAGAGTTACATGTTGCTCCAGCCCGATAGCGAGTTGTACATTGTCCCGGCCAAGGGGGGCGAGGCCCGGCGGCTCCGCTGCAACACGGGCCGGATGAACTCCTGGCATAGCTGGTCGCCGAACGGCAAATGGTTGGTCTTCTCGTCCAAAGGCTGGTCGGATTACACGCAACTTTGCCTGACTCACATTGACGAGAACGGCGACAGCACGCCGCCGGTTCTGCTATCGCACCTGACGGCCCCCGACCGGGCGGCCAACATTCCCGAATTCGTCAACACCCATCCCCACGCCATCGTCCAAATCCGCGAGCAATTCCTGCAAAAGCGATGAGAACCCGGCTCGTAGTGACGCTCACGCTACCGTGCAAAAACGCCTTTGTACGGATTGACGGAACTGGGCGGCCGTGGTATGATTTGGCCCGTGGTTGGTAGGACTCGGAGGTTCGACATCCAGCTTGAGGCCCGGCGGATTACCCCGCCGCGCTGGTACGAGAGGGCTATTCAATGGCACCGAGATGTCGAGGATGGGCTATGCTGCCTTGCAGGTGCGGGTGTCTACCCCATCTTCGACAGCAACCCCGGTTATCCACCGCCGAAATCGTTGATTTTGGGCCAAAAACGGGGAATTCCGCCGGACGGCCGATGGAATGTAGTGCCATAAAATGACAGGCATTTTGT
>CAYHAJ010000352.1:0-21194 GCA_964354535.1 uncultured Pirellulales bacterium | reverse complement strand
ATCCATCTCCGGCTCCAACGACTGGTACTTGCTCTGAATCCGTGCGATCATCTGTGCATCCTGCATGCAGGTGTTATCACACAATCCCTCAAATCGATCAATAGTAATTTGTGCAAGTTATTTATGCGCGATCACTTAGTGCGAGGGCAGAGCAAGAAATGGCGCGACACCATCTTCTCCGAGATTGGCGATAGCACGCGGGATACCTGCATCGCGGTCCGCCGTAAGAGGCACAAGTACGTGCTCTTCCGCGACGGGGGCAAGACGGTCCACGAGCAACTCTTCGACATGGTCGAGGACCCGTGGGAGATACACAACCGTGCCCGCGATCCGGCGTATGCGAAGACCCTGGCCGAGATGCGTCAGGTGCTGTCGGAATGGGAGGCCAAAACCCCGGTCACCGAGCCAAGGGAGGCCCTCGCGCAAAGGCAGGAAAAACGGGCGAAGAAGCGGCGCAAGTAGCTCCTGCGAATCAGGGTTGGCGCGCCAAACCTGCTCGCACCTCATCCCTTCTCGGGCCCGGAGCTGGCCCAGATCCCTTCTACGTGGTCCTGGATTCGTGCGCCGCGGCACATCCGCGTGAAACGTCGTTGGGCGGTCAATCCGCTTTTCTCGACAATCTCGATGGCCGGCGCGTTATCGCGGGGAACATCGACAAACACCGGTTGCCCGGCACAGCGGCTGAGGGCGTCGCCGAGTAACGCTGCTCCCGCATAGGCTGTGGCGATACAAGGGCCGATCAGAGTTGCATTGGCACCGCGACGGCCGGTCACGTAGCCCTCCAAGTGACCTTCCCGATGCAGGACGCGCGTGAGCTCCGGGGATTCCGCGAACAGCCGGACGAGCATCTTCTCTCGGGGGGTGGCGGTCATCCGATGATCGAAGGCAGCGACCTCCCTCAATTGCGGATGGATGACGGGTGGCAGCGTCAAGCCCGAAGGGCTTGGCGATGGCTGTACCGTTCCCATGTACCGGGTCAACGCATATTCCGGCACGAAGCCCAGTTTCTCGTAGACCGGTTGGCCGGCGGCCGTGGCGTCCAGGCGGACGGTCTTCACTCCCTGCTCGTCCAGGAAATCGAGGGCATGCTTCAGGAGGGTTGTCGCGATCCCCTTGCGCCGGGATTCGATATCCACCAGGACCATCGCGATCCAGGCGACGGGACCGAAAATGAAGGCCGCTGTGGTCGCGGCCGACGTCCCATCCAGCTCACCGACGAAACATCCGTCCGGCTGCATGGCCAAAAACCGCCGCCAGTCCGCTTCAATCTGGTTCCACCCCGCCTGCCGGGCCAGCTTCAGCCCCAACGGGACGTCAACAGCCATCATGGGTCGGACCGAGATCATCGGGACGGATGTCGGAGAAATCTCACTTCGGGGCATTCGCCTCGGCGGGACGGCTGTTGAGCTCGATGGGCCGGTCCGGCGGGCGGTCTTTGGGAAGATTGTTCGGGTCCATAGCACGGGGCGACCAATCCCCACGGCGACCGCCGGACTCCATAGGCGGCCGAGGCGGCCAGCCACCACGCGGGCCATCCGCATCCATGGGCGGACGGGGCGGCCCATCCCAGCGTCGATCATTGGGATCCTTGGGCCGACCGGGGCCTCTGTCGCCACGGGGAGGTCCTCCGCGTCCGCCGCGCCGGCCATCGAACGAACGCGCGCGTTGCATGTGCTCGACCATTTTCTTGATATCGCTATCCCACTCGGTGTACTGCTCGGAGGTGAGGATCTTTTTCATGGCTTCGGCGAATTTCGCACGTTCCGCCTGTTCGGCCTGGAAAAACTTCTGTCGCAGTTCCGCGATGGCCGTGAATTCCTTCGTAAGGGTGTCCTTCGCCTGTTGCGCCTGCTTGTCGCTCAGGCTGTACTCGCCTCTCCATCGGGTGACGATCTCGTTGGGTTCCGGTCCGAAGCGCGGGTTGGGAGGCATCACCCGCATTCCCGGGATGATTCGATTCTTCAGGGCCAGGATCGTGCCGCCGGTGCCGATACCGATGCCAGAGGCGAGAATCACCGTGGCCACCACCACCTGCAGCACCAATTGCCGACGGCTCAAGGGCGGCCGGTGGGGGTGCAACGGATGTTCGGGCTTCGGTTCGCCTACCATAACCGTATCTCCGGTAGAGGCGCCACCAACTCCATCACGGGGCTGGTCATGTAATTCCAGAACTGGATGGCCAAAGCCATGGTGATCGAGGCGGCCAAGGCGGACAAGCCGCCGATCAGACCCAGCGGGATCAAGGTGACCGACTGGGGACTTTGACCTTCGGACAGGATGCGGAGCCGCACGGCTTCGGACACGCCGAACACGGGTGTCGATTCCTCACGGGCTCTGCGCGCCAATTTTGCCAGACCCTCTAAAGCGTCCATCCCAGTCTCTCCAAAAGATGTTCTCTTTCGGCAATTTCCTTCATTTTGCGGCGGGCCCGGAGCGCCTGCGTCTTGACCTTCGCCCGGCTCCAGCCCATCCGCTCGGCAATTTCCTGTGTGCCGCATTCTTCGAAGTACATCAGCGTCAGGACCAGCTGGTCGTCCGGGGGCAGCCGCGACAGCAGCGCGTGCAGAACCGCCGCCGCCTCCGCGGGATCGATCCGGTCCTCTTCGGCCGCCTCGATCTGCTCGAGCACGTCGAATTCGGGCAGTGAGGTCTCCTGCGGGTCCTTCGCCTTCTCCCGCCAGAACCGGCAACCGGTCCGGGAGGCGATTTTCCGCAGCCAGTGCAGCAGGGGAGCGTCGCCCCGGTACGTCTTCAAGCTGAAATACGCTTCGACAAACACCTGTTGCACGAGCTCCTCACATTGCGTCGGATCGCGCGTGAAACGCCACAGCAAGCTGGTGATGGGTTTCTCATACCGGCTTACTAGGCGTCCATATGCCTCGTCGTCGCCCCGGACGGAGGCTGCCACATCCGCCCAATCCGTGTTTTCCACGGGTCCATTGTACCACGTAGCCAGGGGTGATTCAATGACCCCTTCGGTCGGACAGCATTGGCACCCTGCATTGGTCATCCGGCGGCCCATTTCTTATTCATCTTATTAGTGGTGCCCGACAGGCGCCGGTGACAGCAAAAATAAGATCAAGTTCACCAGGGAAAGAAGGATTACCCACCCATGCCGCCCGGCCAGGCGGCGGGCGTAGAATCACCCACCTTCTCCTTTTCGCGGACCTTCGCCAGAACGGGTCTCATAAGCGGCGTACGCCTATTACTGCAATCCGCTGCTGGAGCGCTCGAACTGGGGGCCCCGCCGCCTATTTTCCTGTAACCGTCCCCGATGTGGGTCCACTTACAGGGTGAAATGCGACAGCATCACCGCAATGGAGATTCGAGGACGAAAACAGGAGTAGCAGCCATGAGTTCCGAAGAGATGAGAACCGAGTTGGAGATATTCGTGAATGAGGGATTGCGGGAAGGGTGGCGGGGATGGCCTCGCCACAACGGCCGAGGCCTTCATAGGACCACTGGGACCGATGGGACGAATAGGAGGGACCCCAAACGCGAAGAATTGCGTTTGGGGACCCAGACCTATGGGACGGTCCCGGGTTCCGGTTGCTCCGATAGGTCTTATGAGTCTTATCCGTCCTATACGTCCAATTGAGAGATGATCGGGCGCGGTCCGATGTGTGTCCAACCAGACAAGATTCAGTCAGTGTGCAAAGGAGAATCAAGATGCAAAGAAGAATGGTCAAACTGGGTGTCGTGGCCTGTGTTCTGGCCCTGATGGTAGGGGGATTGTCGCTTGCCCAGACGGGCGGGGGTGGTGGACAGGGTGGCGGTCGCAGGGGTGGCCAAGGTGGCGGCCCGGGCGGCGGCCCCGGCGGGAATTTCGATCCGGCCCAGATGCGCCAGAGGATGATGGAGCGCATGAAGGAGCAACTGGGCGCCGATGACGCGGCCTGGAAGGTCCTGGAGCCCCGGCTCACGAAAGTCATGGAGCTCAACCGCCTGGCGTCCTCCGGGCGGGGCGGCGCGTTCGGCATGATGTTCGCCCGTCGCGGCGGTCCCGGCGGCGACCAGGGCGGTCCGCAGGGTGACCGGCGCGGACCAGGTGGCCCGATGGGAGAGCAGACGGCGCTGGACAAAGCCTTGACGCAACTGCGCACCACGCTGGAGAACCAGTCCGCGACGGCCGAAGAGATCAAGACGCAACTGACGAACGTTCGCCAGACTCGGGAAAAGGCCCGGCAGGAATTGGCTGTGGCCCAGCAGGATCTCAAGAAGATCCTCACGGTGCGCCAGGAAGCCCTCCTGGTTTCCATGGGACAGCTTGACTAAAGGGGAGTCACCCGTTCCACGCGGGTGTGGATTGAAACCATGAATGTTCTTGTCAACAGAATGGTGGATCAGGGTCTGATCGACGAATCGGCGGCCCGGGGCATCAGCGGCTTGCTCGCAGGGGGCGAGCCGCCGTCCCGGGCCTTTACCGCCTGCGGCGTCCCCGATGACGTCTTGCTGCGGTTCCTGGCCCGCGAATTGGGGCTGGCGTTCGTCGAGCTCGATCAACAAGAGTTTCCCAAGGAGTTTCTCGCCCAGTTCCCGGCTCGCATCCTCCTGGATAAGCACATCATCCCGGTGCCGGGCCGCGACAGCGAACTGCTGGCGGTCACGAGCAATCCCTTCGACACCTCGGCGATGGACGAGCTGCGCCTGGCCACGGGCCGGGAGTTTCAGATCGCCCTGGCCCCCCTGACGGAGATCGACCGATGCATCAAGCGGCACCTGGGCGTCGGGGCCGACACGGTGCAGTCGATGATCTCGGAGGCCGGCGAAAACGGCCTGCGGGTTATCGACACGGAAGCGGATGAGGACATGGACCTGACGCAGGCGGCCGAGGGCGCTTCCATCGTCCGCTTTGCCAACCAGATCCTGACGGAAGCGATTGAACTGCGGGCCACGGACGTGCACATCGAGCCGTTCGAGGACACCCTCCGCGTCCGGTATCGTGTCGATGGGGTCCTCCAGGAAGCCTCGGTGGCTCCGGAGATCAAGCGGTTCCAGGCGGCCATTGTCTCGCGTTTGAAGATTCTGGCCAAGCTCGACATCGCGGAGAAGCGCATCCCGCAGGACGGCCGCATCAAAATCATCATTTCCGGTCGCGAGATCGACGTGCGGGTCTCCATCATCCCGATGATCCACGGCGAAGCCGTCGTGCTGCGTTTGCTGGATCGCTCCTCCGTGCTCCTGGGCCTGGAGAAGCTGGGCATGTCCGAGCGGGACTTGGGCATCATGCGGATGATTTGCCAACGGCCGCATGGCATCATCCTGGTAACGGGCCCTACCGGAAGCGGCAAAACGACCTCCTTGTACGCGGCCCTGTCGCAGATCAACGACGTCCAGCGCAATATCATTACGGTCGAAGATCCCGTCGAGTACCAATTGCACGGAATCAACCAGATTCAGATCTCGACCAAGGCGGGGCTGACGTTCGCCAGCGGCCTGCGGGCGATTCTGCGGCACGACCCCAACGTCGTTCTTATCGGCGAAATTCGCGACCATGAAACGGCGGAGATCGCGATCCAAGCCTCGCTGACCGGACACCTGGTGTTCTCGACGCTGCACACCAATGATGCGCCGAGCGCCTTGACCCGGCTGGTGGATATGGGGATCGAGCCCTATCTGGTGGCGTCCTCGCTCGAAGCGGTCATCGCGCAGCGCCTCGTGCGCGTGGTCTGCCCCGAGTGCCGGGAGCCGTTGTCTGCCAGTGAGGAGATGCCGCTACGGCGGCGTTTCGGGGAGCAACTGCCGGTGGTGCTGTACAAGAGCGTGGGCTGCCAGCAGTGCCAGGGGACGGGCTATCACGGCCGCATCGGGATTTTCGAGATGATGATGGTGACGGATGAGATCCGCTCGCTGATTCTCGAAAACACCTCGGCCCCCGAGCTGCGCAAGGTCGCCAGCCGACAAGGGATGAAGAGCCTGCGCGACGACGGGTTCCGGCAACTGCACAGCGGACGAACCACCGTGCAGGAGATTCTCCGGGTGACGAAGGATGAGACGTTTGATTTGGACGGTCTGCTCGGCTTCGACTCGCCGAAGCCCGAATCGAACGGAGCGGAAAACGGGGAGCTGGAAGTAGGAAGCCGGAAGCTCAAAGTGTAAGGCACATCCGGTGGGGCGGGCCTCACCTGGATGCCTGTGACGGGGAAAATCGGTGGGGCGAACCCACCCTGCAACGACAATTCCATGGCAACATTCATCTACAAAGCGATCGATGGCAACGGCCGACAGGTGGCGGACACCCTGGTGGCGCCCGACCGGGCTGCAGCCATCGACCTGCTGTTCACCAAGAGCCTCAGCCCCATTTCCATCGAGCGACAGGAAGAACTCCAAGCCGGCGGGCTCACGCGCATGGGCCGCGTCTCGAAGGGCGATGTCGAGGCGTTCACACGGCAGTTGGCCAACCTCCTGGCGGCCGGCGTGCCCCTGAGCCGGGCCCTGAGCATTCTCAGCCGGGAGGCCGCGAAACCGGCCGCCGGCCGGCTCTGGGCGACGGTCCACGACCAGGTCAGCGGCGGTATGTCCTTGGCCGACACGTTGAGCCTGCACCCGCGGGCGTTCTCGCCCGTCTACGTCGCGATGGTGCGGGCCGGTGAGACCGGCGGTTTCCTGGACGTCGTGCTGGAGCAGATCGCCACCTTCCGGTCGCGCGAGCAGGACCTCAAGAACAAGGTCACGTCGGCGCTGCTGTACCCGATGATTCTGGCGGTGCTGGCGGGCGGAATCATGGTGTTTCTGCTGATGTTCTTCATCCCGCGCTTCTCGCAGATGTTCGCGGAGTTTGGCGGCTCGTTGCCGACGCTGACCCGGACCATCGTCGGCGCCAGCCGGATGCTGGTGAAGTACTGGTTCGTCCTGGTGCTGGTGGTCGGCTTGGCGGTCTTCGGGATTCGGCGGGCCTTGACGAGTGAGGAGGGCCGCCGCTTCCTGGAGCGCCTCACGCTGCGGTCCCCCTTGTTCGGCCGGGCCATTTCCCAGTTCGCCCTCGTGCGGTTCTCCCGCATGTTGGGCACACTGGTCGGAGCCGGCGTTCCCCTGGTGGGGGCCCTGCGCGTCGCGAAGGAGGCCATTGGCAACCAGGTCCTCGCGGATACGGTGGAGGGCGCCATCGAGGACGTGCAGCATGGGACCGGCCTGGCCCGCAGTCTGGAAAGCTGCCGCGTGCTGTTCCCCTCGTCCGTGATCGAAATGATCAGCGTGGCCGAGGAGAGCAGCCGTTTGGACAAGGAGCTTGTGCGTCTGGCTGCCTCCTACGAACAAGAATTGGATCGTCACCTGAAGATGGTCGTGACGCTGGTCGAGCCGGCCCTGCTGTTTCTCATGGCGGCCCTGGTCGGCACCATCGTCATCGGCATGCTCCTGCCGATCTTCAGCCTGCAAGAGCTGATTCGCTGAGAGCACAACGAAATGAGTGAGGAAACGATTATGAGAGTGTGGAGACAAAGGACCCATTGCGGATTGCGGATTGCGGATTACGGATTGCAGGGGACCACCAATTCTAATCCGAAATCCGAGATCCGAAATCCGCCATCCGCGAAGCGGCTGGGCTTTACCTTGATCGAGCTGATGCTGGTGCTGGTGATTCTGGCGACGCTGTCGGCCATCGTGGTGCCCAAGTTCACGGGGCAGTCCAAGAAAGCCAAAGTCACCGCAGCCAAGACGCAGATCTCGCACCTGGCGCTGGCCCTGGACGCTTTCGAAGTCGACTTGGGCCGTTACCCGACGAACGTCGAAGGTCTGCGGGCTCTGGTCGAGAGACCGGCCTCCGACTCTGATGGAGTCTGGCAGCAGCCGTACCTGTCGGGCAACGTGCCTCTCGATCCCTGGGGCAATGAGTACGTGTACCGGTGCCCGGGCGACTACAACCAGGACGGCTACGACCTGATTTCCTACGGCCCGGACGGTAAGCTCGGCGGCGACGACGATATCGCCAACTGGTCGGAAGAAGTGAGGCAGTGACCGCGAAGCGCGGAGTTTCAAGTCTTCCAACTTCATACTTGACATTTCCAACTCTCCTGGACACGAGCATGAACACGGACAGACGACAACCTGATCGACAGCGCGCGATGACGCTCTTGGAGCTGATCCTGGTGATGGTCATTCTGTCCACCGTGCTGGCGATCGCGGCGCCGTCCCTGCGCGGGTTCTTCGCGTCGCGCCGTCTCGACTCCGCTGCGGCGCAGATCCTGGCTCTGACCCAGTGGGCCCGCTCCCAAGCCATCAGTGAGGGGAGTGTGTATCGACTCAACTTCGACACGCGGGACCGCACCTACTGGTTGACGGCCCGGAAGGCCGGCGTTTTCGAGTCGCTCGATACGGAGATGGGGCAGGTCTACACGCTGCCCCAGGACGTGGAGTTGGACTTGGAGGACATCGATCAGAAGGAGCGGGATGTATTCCTGGCGTTCACGCCCCACGGCACCGTGACCGCCGGCGTGGTCCGCCTCACCGATCGTTCCGGACGGGTCCTCGAAGTGAGCAGCCCCTCCGTGACGGAACCCTTTTCCATCGTGGAACCCAGAGAGATCAATGGCCGGTATGCGTCAAGATAAGAAGACATCCTGGTCCCGCCGGCCCAGCCGTCATGGAGCGGCCCAAGTGCGGATCGCGGACGGCGGATTCGCGCCGGGGGCCGGCGATTTCGGATTTCGGATTTCGGATTGCGGATTGAAGAAACCGTGCGATGCGAATCCACAATCCACAATCCGCAATCCGCAATCCCAGAGGGGTTTCACCTTCCTGGAGCTGCTGGCCACGATGGTGTTGATCTCCGTTCTCTTGCCCGTGGTGATGCAGACGATCAGTCTGTGTACGCAGCTCGCGGGGCAGTCGCGGCGGCAGGTCGAAGCCGTGTGCCTGGCCAAGACCAGGCTCACGGAGCTGATCGCCAGCCAGGAATGGCAAAACGGCAACGGCCGGGGCGATTTCGGCACGGATTGGCCCGGCTACGAGTGGACGACGACGATCGCCAACTGGACGGACGTCTCCGTCCGCCAGCTCGATCTGACGGTCACCTGGCGCTCGGTGGGCCGCCAGCGCCAGATTACCCTGAGCACCCTGGTGTATCCGCAGGAGCAATGACGTGACCGGACGGGAAAGACATTTCGGATTTCGGATTTCGGATTGCGGATTAGCGGTGCGCGCCCTCTTCAATCCGCAATCCGCAATCCGCAATCCGCAATCAACAAGAAGCGCGTTCACGCTCCTGGAGCTGCTCGTCGCCATGTCGCTCATGGTGGTCGTAGCGTCGTGCCTGTACACATCCTTGTATACGGGCTTTCGCGCGTACCGCAGCGCCCAGGCCGCGGTGGACCCTACCTCGACCGCCATCAACGTGATCGAGCTGCTCAAGCAGGACATTCGAGGCGTCCTGCCCCCGGGTGGTACACTGGCGGGTTCCTTCATCGGCACCGATTCCGCCGGCCTCAAGGGGGTGGACACCGACAGCCTGGAGTTCTACACGACCCATGTCTACGTGGACGACACGCTGCTGACCGGGTTGACGACGACGACCACGAACACCTCCCTGGTGGGCGGCATCGGCAAGGTCGGCTTCCTTCTGGAGGAGGATAGTGAAACCAAAGACGGCACGTACCTGCTGCTGCGCCAGGTGACGACGGACCTGCTGGCGGCCAGGGAGATGGAGCCTGAGGAGCAGGTCCTTTGCCGCAGCGTCGCCTCTCTGAACTTCCGCTATTTCGACGGCTCCGACTGGCTCGACGAATGGGATTCGACCGCGGACGCGAACAGTCTGCCGCTGGCGGTGGAGATCGACCTCGAGGTCGCGCACCACGACAAGCACAACCAGGAGTCGCAAAAGCGACGGCTCGTGCAGAGTTTTGCGCTCCCGTGCAAAAGCGCGTCGACGGAGGAAAGCACGACCGGCGCCTCAACGAGCGGAACGACCCAGGGCGCAGCGTCTACGAGCAGTTCGACCAAGAGCGGGAGCACAAGTACCGCGACCAAGTAAAGCGGATCGTAATCCGCGAACCGGCAACGAACAGAACAATGCGATACGGCACGACAGGACAATCCGAAACGTGGCACGAGCGAATGGCATCGCCCATCGCGTTCGTAGTGACGCCGTCAGGCGTTATCTTCTTCAGATATGCCCTTACGGGCACACTACAAACGACGCGCGCGGCCCGTCCTGTCAATCCGCAATTCGCAATTCGCAATCCGCAATCCGGCACCGTTCTGATCGTCACCCTCTGGGTAGTACTGGTCCTGGCGGGATTAGCCCTGGTCTTCGCCCGTTCCATGCGGGTGGCGGCGGCGATCTCCGCCAATCAAATCGCCTCTCTACAGGCCGAGAGCATCGCCGCCGGCGCGCTGGAATACGTGGTGGCCAAGCTCGTGGAACAGGCCCAGGACCCAACGCTGGCCCCAACGAACGCGTCCGAGGCGGCCGAGCTCTATGAGGGTCTGGAAGTAGGGGAGGGCTACTTCTGGATCCTGCACTCGAACTTGGAGAGCGATCAGGAGATGCTCTATGACCTGACCGACGAGGCGGGTAAGATCAATCTCAATACCGCCTCGGAGGAAATGCTGCTGAAGCTACCGGGTATGACCTCCGAGCTGGCGGCCTCGATCATCGACTGGCGAGACACCGACAGCGACGTCACCACGGGCGGGGCCGAAGACGAGTACTACCTCTTGCAGACGACGCCCTACCACTGCAAGAACGAGCCCCTGGAAACCGTCAGCGAGATCCTCCTGATCAAGGGCGCTTCCGAAGACCTGCTTTATGGCGAGGACACCAACCTCAACGGCCTTCTCGACCCCCAGGAAAACGACGGCGACGAGAGCGAGCCGCCCGACAACGCCGATGGCAAGCTCGATCGCGGCTTCTACGACTACGTCACTGTCTACAGCACGGAGGCCAACGTCGACAGCAGTGGCAACACCCGCATCAACATCACCGATGTCTCCGCGGTGTCGGATCTGCAGACGCTGCTCCAGGAGACGTTTAAGGAGGATCGAGCCCTCGAGATCGTGATGGCCAGCGGCATCAGCTCGAGCCAGAGCTTCTCCAGCATCCTGCAATTCTATTACCGCTCGGGCATGACCTTTGAGGAGTTCTCCAAGGTGGCCGACCGGCTGACGACCAGCAGCGAGACCACGCTGCCCGGCTTGGTGAACGTCAACGCGGCCCCGAAGGAGGTTTTGATGTGCCTGCCCGGTCTGGAGGAGACGGACGTGGAGGAGCTGCTCGCCTATCGCAGCTCTCTTGCCGAGGAGCCGAACTCCATTGCGTGGGTGACGGAGGTCCTGGACCAGACGAAGGCAACCGGCATCGGGCAGTACATTACCGTCCATTCGAACCAGTATTCCGCCGACATCCTCGCGGTGGCCGGCAACGGGCGGGCGTACAAGCGATACAAGGCGGTCCTCGACACGCAGGAGTCGCCGCCGCGCGTGGTCTATTGGCGCGAGCTCACCCACTTCGGCTGGCCTTTGGACGCGGAGATCCTGGCCACCCTGCGGACGGGCAAGCCTCTCACGGATAATGTTTTAGCTCAACATTGACAGGACGAAACATGGTTGGCACACGCCACATCTTGGGACTCGCGATTGACGACACGGGAGTTGTCGCCACGGAGCTATCGATTCAGTCGGGCCGGACGCAGGTCCGGCGGACGGGCGAGCTGGCGTGGGAACAGGAGCTGACGGCGGATAGCGCCAAGCCTCTGGGCCAGCGGCTGCGGAAGTTCCTGCGGGAGCAGGGATTCACCGCGAAGCGGGCGGTCGTTGGGCTGGCGGCCAAGTGGGTCTTGACGAAGGAGATCGACGCCCCGGCGGCCAATCCCGAGGTCCTGGCCGGCATGCTGAACATCCAGGCGGAGCGGGCGTTCTCCATGAATGCCGACGAGTTGATCTTTGATTATTGCGGGCGGGCCAGTTCGACGGACAAGAATCCGATTCTGCTGCTGGCCGCCCGGCGGCAGATCGTCCATCGGATCCAGGAGCTGACGGAGGCCGCCGGCTTGCAGGTGCAATCGATCACCCTCTCGGCGCTGGCGTGCAGCAAGGCCTTGTCGGAAGGCGGACTGGCGTCCTGGTATGGCCTGTATGCCCGCCCCACGTACTGCGAGTTCTGGGCCCAGTTGGACGGCAGCCCGCGCTTCATCAAGCACGTGCCGATGGGCAAGAACGGCACGCCGGCGGCGTATGCGGACCTGCTGGCTTCCACGATCGAGCGCCTGGTGCTGCTGTCGCCGGTGCCGGGCCAGACGCCGCCCTATCGCGTGACGGCCTACGACGCCTGCGGCCTGTCCGAGAAGTGGATCGAGGGTCTCGACCAGCGGCTCGGCCCTCAGATCGCGGTGTCCAACGGGCGCGGTGGGCTGCTGTCCAGGGGACTCGGCTTGCAGGACCATCCGGACGAGGCCCGTGCGATCGCGGCGGCGGCGGTCGCCCTGACCGGGGTGGAGCCCGAGAAACTCCTGGTCGATTTCCTCAATCCCCGGATCGGCGTCAAGAAGGCCGTGAGCCACAAGCGCGCGGTCGTCTGGGGCGCCGGCGTCGCGGCGGCATGCTTCATCGGCATGATCGTTCTGCTGGCCGTCTGGCACAAGTATGCCAGCGACCTCGCCACGGCCCAGGCCTGGCTCAAGGAGAACAACACCGCGATTGCCGCCGCCCAGGTGAAAGTGGATCGCGACAAGTACGCCAACGGTTGGTACGTGCGCCAGCCCTGGTTCCTGGAATGTCTGAAAGAACTGACGACCGCTTTTCCGGAAGAGCCCTCGATCTGGGCGCGGAGCCTGGCGCTGAACGAGAACGGCACCGGCTCGCTGGTCGGCAAGACAACCAATGAGATGGTCTTTTATGAGGTCCGCGACAAGCTGAAGCAGAATGCGGCGGTGTTCGCCGACGCGCGGATGATTTACCTGCGGGCCGCCGGGCGTGATTCCCGCGAGAAAGAATACGCCATCAACTTCAAATTTCAGGGCGTGAAATAACCATGGGTCTATCGAAGCGTGAACGCATGATCGTCCTGCTGACCCTCATCTCGGTGGGCGCCCTGGTCGCTGACCGTCTCGTGCGGGCCCCCCTCGCGAATCGGCTCACCGAGCTCAAGGGCGAGCGGGATCAGGCTGTGGCCGAGGTGGCGCAGGCCAAGCTGCTGTTCCAGCAAAGTCAGCAGGTGGATCGGAGAGAGGCGAAGCGGACCGGCAACCTGAAGCGCGATGCCGAGACGGAGAGCGCGGTCACCAAGGCCATGGACACGTGGTCCCAGGACGCCGGGCTGACGCTGACGTCCGTCAAGCCCGACCGCTTGGCCGGCGACAAAGGCGTGAAGGAAATCGTCTTCGTGGTCGCGGGCAAGGGTTCACTCGGTGCCGTGGCGCAGTTCCTCTATCACGTGGAGAGCTCGGATCTGCCGATCAAGGTCAAGTACATGCAGCTCGGCTCGGCGAGCGAGGCCGGCGAGAGCATGTCGCTGGAGCTGCGCGTCTCGGCCCTGTACCTGGCGGGCGACGAAAAATCATCTCCCAAAGCAAAGCAACCGAAATCATCAGAGAAGAACAATGATGAACAACTGCTCTAACAAGGAAAAGGTAGCAGGGGAAAAGGAAGAAGTAAGAAGGGAAGAATCCCTAACCCGCGCGGCCTTGCGCAGTTTCGCCTTTTTCCTTTTCACTTTTGCCCTTTTACTTCTCACTTGGCCTGCTGTCGGTCGAAGCCAGGACTCGTCCCGCCGGGACCGGGACCGAATGCGGCGCGAGTACATGAGTGGGATGAGACCCGGTTCCGGTCGTCCGGACTCCTCCGGCCAATCCGGTTCGACGCGGTCTGATTCGACGCGCCGGGAAGCTCCGACGCAGGCGGGCGCGACGAAATCCTCGTCGGTTCGTCCGGGAACTCCCGAACCAGCAGGTCGCATCACGAAGCCCACCGAGCCAAACGTCGCCGCCCCCAGACCGGTCGAGCGTCGTGCGCCCCGGCGGGTCGTACAGGATGAGCAGTACAAGAAATACGAGATCATCACCCAACGCAATATGTTCTCCCGGACGCGGGTGCCGATCCCGCGTGGGGGACCCGTGGTCGAACCGCCCAAGATCATGCCCAATCCGGAGTCCTATCTCCTGCTCAAGGGGATCGCTCAGGAGAACCAGCAATTCATCGCGTTTGTGGAAGACAAACGAACGGGCAGCGTCCTGCGGCTGCGCCAGGGCGATCCCGTCGCCCGGGGCTTGGTCAAGTCCCTGTACCTCGACGGTCTGGAATACGAGTTCCAGGGTAAGACCATCGCCGTTCACATGGGCTCTGATCTGGAAGGGGGCTTCGGGGCGGTCACGGCCGGCGATCTGGCCAGTTTCACGCCGCTGGCGACGCCGGCCGCCGGCCCGGCGCCGGCCCCGAGCGCGGACGAGGCCGAGATCCTCCAGCGGCTGATGCAGCAACGACAACAGGAGATGGGAAAGTAAGACGGTAGGGTGCGTACTACGCACCGCTTCCTCGCCCGGTTGAATGGTGCGTGATACGCACCCTACACGAGAAGGAGAAAAATGCAATGCGTATCGTGAAAATCATCCTGGTCGGCATGCTTCTGGCGGCCGTCATTATCCCATTGCCCGGACACACCGCCGCGACCTCGTCGCCCGCCCCCGAGGCCTCCGCGCCACAGGCGGAGACAGCGCCGGCCAATCCGCCGCAGACCGAGGCGCCACCAGCCGCGGCTCCGGAGACCAGTGCGCCCCAGCCGACTGCGCCCCAACCGAGCGTGACGCCGACGGGGGTGGCGTCCCCCAGTCCGGCGCCCGCCACGCCGGTCAGTGACAGCGCCGCAAAAGCCATCGAGGTGGTCAAGAACGGCGAGCTGAAGCTCAAGCTCAATTTCCAGGACGCTCCGCTCCAGACGGTTCTGGAGTATCTCTCCGAGACGGTGGGTCTGACGATCGTGTCGAGTGAACCGATCGCCAGCAGCCGGATTACGGTCATCAGCCGCCAGCCGGTGACGCTGAACGAGGCCATGGACGTGATCAACTCCATGCTCAAGGAAAAGGGACTGACCGCCGTCATCCAGGGTAAGAACCTCAAGATCGTGTCGCTGCTGAACGCGCCGAAGGAAGCGATGATCAAGGTCCGCACCGGCTCGGACCCGAACCTGTGCCCGCCGAGCGATACGGTGGAGACCTGGATCATCCCCGTCGCCCACGTCACCGCGATCGCCTTGATGCAGAACCTGCAGGTGCTGCTGCCGGAGTATGCCAGTATGACGGCCAACGCCGACGGCAACGCCCTGATCATTACGGACACCACCGCCAACATCCGGCGTCTGATGCAGATCGTCAGGGCCCTGGACACCCACATGGCCACCGTGGCGGAAATCCGCGTCTTTCGTCTGAAGAACGCGGACGCCACGAGCGTGGCCACCCTGATCAACAGCATCTTCCAGCAGCAGGCCCAGAACCGCGGGGGGTTCGGCAGCCGGGGTGGCTTTCCCAGTGGCGGTTTCAACCCGATGCAGATGATGATGCAGATGCGCGGCGGCGGACCGGGGGGCATGGGCGGGCCGGGCGGGGGAAGAGGTGGACCGAGAGGGCAACTGACACCAGGAGAGGGACTGGGAGGAGGAATCGGAGGGCCAATGGGAAGGGGAATCGGAGCAGGAATTGGCGTGGTCATGAGCGCGGCCATGGGAGATCCGAGGTCGAGATTCGGCGGCAGCAGTCAGATGGGAAGCGGCAACCTTAACGTGCAGGTCATCGCCGCCGCCGACACCCAGACGAATTCCGTCGTCGTGCGCGGGCCGGCCGACATGCTGGACCTGGTCGCCGACGTCATCAAGGCCCTGGACGACACGGGCGCCAAAGTCGCTACCGTCCGCGTCTATCAATTGCGCTACGCCGATGCCCTGAACACAGCCGATGTCATCAATCAGCTCTTCAACGCGCAATCTTCCTCGTCGTCGCGGTCACGGTCGGGCCGGAGCGGTTCCAGCAGCGGTTTTCCCGGCGGTCCCACGATGTTCCGCGGCCCGTTTGGAGAAGGCGGACCGGGCGGACCCGGGGGGACGGACGGCGACGCCAGCGCCAGCATGGTGGGAGTCACTGCGGCGGCGGACAGCCGCACCAACACCGTTGTCGTCACCGGGCCGGAATCAGTCCTGAACGTCGTTGACGAGGTGGTCAAGAAGCTGGATTCGCCGCTGTCCAACGTGGCCGATGTGAAGGTCTTCCATCTCGAATATGCGGACGCCGCCAGTACCGCCCAGCTCATCAACGAAGTCTTCGGGCAGAGCCGGACCTCCTCTTCCAGCCGGTCCTCGCGGTCCAGCTCGCAGCAGGGTCAGCAGGTCATCTTTCGGGGTGGCCCCGGCGGCGGCATGATGGGAGGCCAGCCGGGCGGTCAAACCACCGGCAGTTCGTCGGACATTACGGTGGTCGCCTCCGCCGACACGCGGACGAACTCCGTCGTGGTCAGTGGTCCGTCGGAGACCCTGGCGGTCATTGCCCAGATCATCAAAGACCTCGATGAGAACCCGGCGGCCGAGCGGCGCATCTTCGTCTACGCGCTCAAGAACGGCACGGCCACCAGTCTCATGACGATCCTGAACAACCTCTTCCAGCAGATGCAGACCCTGAATCAGCGGGCCACCGGCACCCGCAGCACGACCACCGGTGGGGCGCGGAACGCGGGGGCTGCCGGCGGAGCCGCGGGAGGGATGGCAGGTGGCGGCGGTATGGGCACAAGCTCCACCAGTACCTCCTCCAGCAGTGACAGCCTCTCCGAAGAGACCTACTTCGAGGCCGATCCGAACACCAATTCCCTGTTGGTGATGACGTCCTCGAAAAACTATGACAAGATCAAGCCGATCATCGAGGAACTGGATAAGCCCGTCGGCCAAGTGCTGATCAAAGTGCTGTTCGCCGAGCTGACCCATACCAACGATCTCGACTGGGGCGCCGAATTCTCGATGCTGAACCTCAATCGCCATGGCGGGGTTCAAACGATCGGCACCCTCGGTCGGCCCATGGACGCGACCACGCCCAGTGGGACGCTGGGTGCCGGCGCGACGGGTTCCAGTGGTCTCTCCGTTCGGATTCTCGAGGGCGATCTGGATCTCACTTTGCATGCCCTCCAGGACACCGGCAAACTCAACGTTCTGTCCCGGCCGTACGTCCTGACACGGAACAACCGCTTGGCCACGATCACGGTCGCCGACGAAGTACCGATCCCCACCGGCACCACCACCGTGGCTGGACAGACCCAGGTCACCTTCGACTATCGCAACGACATTGGTATCGTCCTGGACGTCACGCCCTCGATCAATGTGGATGGGTTGGTCAACATGATCGTCAGCCCCAAGATCACGACCGATACGAAGCAGGTGGTCGACTTGGGCGCGGGCCTCGAGCCGCACATCTTCTCCACGCGTTCGGCCAGCACCCGCGTCGCGGTCCAGGACGGCCAGACCATTGTTATCGGCGGCCTCATCCAGGACCAGACCAGCGAAACCGAGCGGAAGGTCCCGCTGTTGGGCGACATCCCGCTCGTCGGCAACCTGTTCAAGCGGACGCAGAAGTCGAAGGCCAAGACCGAGCTGCTGATCTTCCTCACGCCCTACGTGGCCAAAGAGCCTGACGAGCTGACCAAGATCTCCGATACGGAGGAGCAACGCAGCAGTCTGAGCAAGGACAAGGAAGCTGCCGAGGTCTACCGCCGACACATGGACGCTATGAGGAACGAGAACGTGGAGTCGGACCAGCCGTAGGGGCACGGACAAAAGGGACCTCAACGACCCAAAGGACCCAAGGGACCCGCCGTCGCGGCCCGTCTCTTGGGTCCTTTTCGTCCTTGAGGTCCTTCTTGTCCTTCCGGAGTTCCGCTTGTGCGCGCGAAGCTCTCCGGATAGCATGACCCTTGGACGTGCCCAAGTGGGCATGACCGGCCGATGTCGGGTTCCCAAACGCGATGCATCGCGTTTGGGGGCCCTCCATGAGGAGAGCTTCTGATGATCCTGCCGACTCGCGTGCTTCGCCAAATCCCCTTTCTACTCCTGTTCGCTCTGGCCGAGATGAGCATCGGGGCCGAACGGGGGGAGTCGCCGTGGTTCCCTTTCGAGCCGGTCAAAGACCGCTTTGAGCCCACCGTGCTGGATGGCAGCCGGTGGGTCGAGGCGCCGACCGGTAAGCACGGCTTTGTCACGGTCAAAGGCGACCGATTCGTCTTCGAGGATGGGACGCCGGTTCGTTTTCTGGGGGCCCAGATCGGCAGTTTCTCCAAAGAGCAGCTCGACTACGCGGTCCGGCGGATGCGCCGTCAGGGCATCAACATCACTCGAATGCACGGCTTGGAGAATCTGAACGACCGCAACGGCCGGACCTCTTACGACTACAGCAAGGAAGGCTTCGACCGGCTGGATTACCTCCTCGCCAAGCTGGGCGAAAACGGCATCTACATGATCCTCGACGTTCACTACCCGCTCACGTACCGCTTCAAGCCGGGCGACGAAATCCCGGGACTCCCCGAGGGCGGGCCCGCTTCCCACACCCAGTTCTTCAATGACAAGATTGCAGCCATCATGCACCGCCGGATGGCAGACGTCTTCACGCACCTGAATCCTTACACAAACAAACGCTACTGTGACGATCCCACCATCGCGGCGGTCGAAGTCCTCAACGAGGATTCCCTGTTCTGGGGCACGATTGCCCAGCCGTTCCGGCAGGAGCTGGAACAGAAGTTCGCGGATTGGCTGCGGGCCAAGCACGGCGACGATGCGGGACTACGAAAAGCGTGGGGAGTTCGCAGTGTGCCGGTAGGGGCGGGCCCCCGTGCCCGCCCGTCCGAAGGGCAACCACAGGGGGTTGCCCCTACAGAGGGCGAAGGGCTGGGACCGGGCCAGCACATCGCTCTCTTGAGCAATGGGCTCTTCAACGCCAAGTATTTCCAGGCCCATCCCGATCAAGCGGTCCGTGCGCAGGACCAGATGCGGTTCTGTCTTGAGTTGGAGGACACGTACTGGGCCGCGAGCGTGGCGGCGCTGCGCAAGGCAGGGGTCAAAGTGCCGATCAGTGCGACGAACTGGCAGGCCCATGGATTCGCGACCCGTGTCCACATGCTCGGGCAGTCGAAGCTCGATTATATCGATCGCCACGGGTACTGGGACCACCCGCAGGGCGAGGGCAACTTGAAATGGCGGATCGCCACGGCCCTGTTCCACAATCAACCGATGGTCAAGGCGGTCAAGCCGGACCAGGATACGCTCATTTACCTGGGCCGGGGCAATCTGGTCACGGAGAAAGCCTGGGAACAGGTGCTGGGCCTGCCGATGACGATCAGCGAATGGAACACCTGCCTGCCCAATCAGTACTCGCTCGAAGGGACCGGCCTGATGGCGGCTTACGGCCTGCTCCAGGGCTGGGACGGCCTGCTCGAATTCGGCTACTTCAGCCCGGATTGGCGCGAGGGCCTGGGATCGGGCTCGTTCGATATGTTGGCCAATCCGCCACAGATCCTGCAATTCCCCGCCCTCGCCGCCCTCTGGCATCGCCAGGACATCCGCGAGGCGGAGCTCATCGCCGAGTTGCTCTACGACAACGAGAGTGTCTTTGGCCTCGACGATGACCGCAAGCCTGTCCCCATCGCAGCGGCGCTGATCGGCAAGGTTGGCTATCGCTTTGTCTCGCAGCATCGTGAGCCGGTGGTGAAAGATATCCGCCCCTATTGGGACCCGGAGAAGCGAATCGCCCGCTCCATAACGGGCGAACTCACCTGGGATGCGTCGAAGGGCTTTGTCACCATCAACACGCCACGGACCCAGGCCGTGATCGGTTTCCTGAGCGCCGCTCCGCATGAATTGGCGGCGGTAACGCTCCGCAGTCCCACGAACTTCGGGGCGGTCTATGTCACCGCCATGGATGCCGAAACACCGATCGAATCGGCCCGCCGCTTGCTCGTGACCGCGGTCGGCCCCGCCCGGAATACGGGTATGGAATATGAGACGACCGCGCAAATGTCGTCACTGGGCGTACCTTATTCGCGGTTGCGGAACGCCGGCGAGGCGCCGGCCCTGCTCGAAGCGGTCACCGGCCAGATCGGGATTCGCTCGCGCCTGGCGGGCCAACTGAAGGCCTGGACTCTCGACGTGGTGGGCAACCGGGTCCGCGGAATCCCGGTGGCCGTCAAGTCGGATGTCCTCACCCTGGACCTGTCGGCACAGGCCAAGACCGTCTATTACGAGATTGCGATCCCGTAGGGGCGAATAATCATTCGCCCCGCCCCTTTTGTCGGAGGACAGCCCATGGAGAAGCGCGACCGTCCCACTATCTGGACTGTTCTATGCTTATTTGTGGCCGGTGTTGTGCAGGCCGTGACGCCGCAACCGGACGAATTCCGGCTCTGCGACGAATGGCTGGGGCGGACGAGCCTCGCGGGACGAACTCTCGGCAATGCCCCGTTCTCATTCGTCTACGACGGCAGACCTTTCACGGAACTGCTCAAGACCTGGCAGAGCAACCATGACGCTCAGAAGCTCGATGCCCAGCGCACGCAGCACACGCTGGTCTACCTCGATTCGGCGACCGGTCTGCAGGTTCGTTGTGTCGCCATCGAGTACCATGACTTTCCGACGGTGGAATGGACGCTGTACTTCAAGAACACCGGCTCCGCCGACACGCCGATCCTCGAGAAGATTCAGGCGCTGGACATCGCACTGAGCCGTGGGGCCGAGGGGGAGTTTCTGTTGCACCACCATGTTGGCTCGCCCGCCACCGGCAACGACTATGGCCCGCTGGAGACGCCCTTGGGTCGCAAGGCCGGCAAGCGGTTGGGCGGTGCCGGCGGTCGTCCGACCAACGCGGACTGGTCGTACTTCAATCTCGAATGGTCTGGCCAGGGGCTGATTGTGGCCGTGGGTTGGCCGGGACAGTGGGCGGCCCAGTTCGTGCGGGATGATGCACGCGGCCTGCAGTTGCAGGCCGGACAGGAGCTGACGCGCTTCAAGCTCCTGCCGGGCGAGGAGATCCGCAGTCCGCTGATCATCCTGCAATTCTGGAAGGGCAACTGGATCGTCGCCCAGAATGTCTGGCGTCGCTGGATGATGGCCCACTCCATGCCCCGGCCCGGCGGCCGGCTGCCCCCGCCGCAACTGCTGGCCTCCAGCTCGCGCCAGTACGACGAGATGATCAAGGCCAACGAAACCAATCAGATCATGTTCATCGACCGCTATTTGGAGGAAGGCATCA
>CAYHAJ010000351.1:0-20483 GCA_964354535.1 uncultured Pirellulales bacterium | reverse complement strand
CGCAATGGGTTGAGCGCGAGCGTTTCTGCCAGTATATCTTCTACCAGCAGTATTTGCGTCTGAAGCGATACTGCCATGAGCGCGGCATTCAGGTGATTGGCGATGTGCCCATCTACGTGGCCTATGACAGTGCCGATGTCTGGTCCCATCCGGACCTCTTCAAGCTGACCCAGGCCAAGAAGCCGCGTTGCGTCGCCGGCGTACCGCCGGACTATTTCAGCAAAACCGGACAGCTCTGGGGCAATCCCGTCTACGACTGGCCGCGTCTGGAAGAAACCGGCTTCGCCTGGTGGATCCAGCGGATCAAGCACAATCTGCTTTTATTTGACTTCGTCCGCATCGACCATTTCCGGGGTCTCGTTGCCTATTGGGAGGTCCCCGCCAGCCACAAGAACGCCCTGCGGGGCAAGTGGGCTCAGGTTCCACACGACCCGTTCTTCCGGGAGCTATTCCGCCAGATTCCGTGCGCCGCCATTTTCGCGGAGGACCTGGGGCACATCACCGCCGATGTCCGGGAGGTGGTGGCCAAGTACCAGTTCCCACGCATGAACGTCCTGCAATTTGCTTTCAGCGGTGATCCCGCGTGCAATCCGCACCTGCCCCACAACTACGCCGAGAATTCGATCGTCTACACCGGCACGCACGACAACAACACGACCCGGGGCTGGTTCGAGAAGGAGCTGAGAGGGGACCGCCGCAAGCGTCTGTTCGACTACCTGGGATGCCGGGTCACGGCCTCGGACGTCTCCTGGGAGCTGATGCGCGTCGCGATGCGCTCCGTGGCGAAAATCGCCATCGTCCCCATGCAGGATGCGCTGGGCCTGGGAGCGGAGGGACGGATGAACCTGCCAGCGAAGCAGGATGGGAACTGGCGCTGGCGGATGCGTCCCGGCCGGACCGAGGCCCGTCTGGCCGAGCGGCTGCGAAAACTGACCGAGACCTATGGCCGGGTGTAGACCGCCCTGCAGATGATCCCTTTGCCGACCGTGGTCTGCCTTCTCGCTTTCCCTGCTCACGGGAAATACAGCGGCGGCAGTGGCACGGCCCAGGCCCCCAGATCGCCGCGCCCGACGACCTGACCCGGCAGCACTTCAACCTCAGCAGAGCCGACGATGTCATGGACAGGCTGGTCCAGGACTCCGAGTTCCGCGAAATGCTCCAGCGGAAGATCAGCGAGCTCTGCATGGGTGCTCAAGAAGGTCCTCGACCACATCCATCGCAGGCCACACAGGGCAGATTCTCATTCTAATTCCGTTGCATCGCCTGCCGTAGTGTGTTAGCATCTTGGCATCAGGCGAAGGAGAATTGGATGTTGGGAGTGCGCAAGACATTAGGTCATGACGACGTGAAGACGACGATGATCTACACTCATGTCCTCAGCCACGGGTCTTCGGGCTTTCCCAACCCGGCGGACGCATTTTGCGAAGAAGGTTCTTATGCCGATCCGCACAGCATGCTGGGATAAATGGCTGGACCCGCAGCGAATCGTGGAAGGAGCACGTCTTATCACGCCTTGGGGAACGAACCGAAAGGTGCCTTATACGGGCAGGAACGAGGGACTCAGTATCTTATGCGGGTCAATATAGTCATTGCTCGAACACAAAGACACCGGCTATAGTGTTGGCGCCGGAACGTCAGCCTCGAAAACACGATCATGCTGTTCTTCACCATACTGGGATGGCACCATGACGGAAACCCCTAGCAACAAACTGGCGAGCGTTCCGAAGATAGTCGCACGGATACTGCTTCTCGCATTCGTCATGCCAGCACTTCTCTATATAGTATCCCACGCGGAGAAGCGGATCGCCCAACCGTTCAGTGACGTTCCAGTCAAGGGCATCATCTCGCCACCGCCTGCTGAGGGCGCGGGCGTCCACGACCTCACAAAGGCAGCTTTCAGTGGTTTCCTGTATCAGAAGCTTCCCGCTATCCTAGAACTAGATGGACAGATCCGCATTCACGAAACTGTTGGCGCGACGACGGAGGGGCGCTTCACTGGACACGCAAGCGGCAGGATTCTGCACATCCGGACCGCGGTCTATTCGGTCAGTTTCTCTCTGTTTGCCTTCTACATTATGTGCTTGGCGCTTCGCGCCCGCCGTGCGGCACACGCATCCATTCGCTACCTTGACCCATTCCAGACGGATGTGCCCTTTCACGCATGCCCCTCGCAACCCATCGGCGGCAGTCGGGTAATGCCAGACTGGCGCGCCCTAGTCATTCCTCTCTCTCTTGGCTTATCTCTTGACATTACCGTCTCGTTGATCTCACTACAGATCACAGAATATCTGCCGCACGACCTGATTGGCATGCAAGCCACGCCTGCAATCGAGGTAGGTCCAATGCTCTGTGCGACACTGACTGTGTTGCTTGCGTTTCTATTGAGCAAGTTCTCCGCAACAACTCGATCAACACCATGGCTTGGTGCCCTCTTGGCGCACATCGGATACTACTACTTCCTCACCTTTCCCCTTTTCTTTGTCATCGACAGCTTTCGTTACGACCTGTTCCGAAGCTTCGGTTTTGCATTCCGGCAGTGGACCATGTTAGGGGGCATAGGATATGCGAACCTCCTGCTAGTTGCCTTATTCACCCGCTTCGCCAATACCCACAAGAGAAGCCTCGGCGCGAATCCTGAAACAAAACTCGCCGACACACGAGCCCTTTGGGAAACATGGATTGAGTTTGGAAAGTCCCTCGGAATCCTTCTGCTCCTTGCAGTCAGTGCCCTCGCGATTCTCGTCTCGCACATCGTGGCACAGTTCCAAGTCTCGCCGAGTCGGTTCAAACTCGCCACCGACATCGGAGACCACGCGCTTTGGTTATGCGTGTCAATCGCGTCACTCCGGTGGATCTATCTGGAATTGAGAACGCGGTCCGAGTATCTCTGGCCAACCGGCTTGCTGCTTGGCGTCCTCAGGAGGAATCTTCGCCTGTTTGTTGCCACGGCTGCGGTTGTCATAGGGATGGGGGCTGTAACCCTCGTTGGATATTTCTACCTGAACCGTGTGACTTTCCAGTTGACCGACTGGTATGATCTCGCCTTCGATCTCAACATTACGTACATCGCCGTAAAACTATATGGTGGTGCGGTTCTCCTGTTCCTTGCAGCCGTCTATTTCCTGCTGGTTCCGTACCTATACGTTAAGGGTCTCCGGAGTGTCACAATACTGGGGGTCGTCTTTCTTCTCAATTGGGCGGTAGATGAACTCAAGACCTTGGCCGCGGACACCGTTGGAAGGCAGGTGTTGTCAAACTACTGTGTCCGGTCCTTGGTTCTGATGGTGTGTGCTTACGCTCTGCTGAGGGTTCTCGAGAAGTGGGTAGAGCGTTCTCACGGAGCGGCCGCCGACAGGGCGGGGACGGTCCAAATCCGGGAACCGCTTTCAGTCCAAGCGGCATGCGAAAAGTTCGGCTTGTCTAGACGCAGACTCTATGAGTTGTGCAGAACGGAAATGATTGTCTGCTGGAAACGCGGGGGCCGATGGGTCGTTAATGAGCAGTCACTCAGGCGCGCTATTGAGCTGACTTCCAAGGGGGCTTTCGGCCGTTTGCGCGTGTTCCAGCAAGGCGCGGTCGATAAGAACCGCGAAGTGGAAGTCTAAGCACTGACATTGAGAAGTCGGGTGTTTGAACAACGCCGTGTAGGTTACGCTCGCAAGCTCGCGAACCTGACGCTGGGTGTTCGGCAGATGGTGGCTGCTTATCGTGTCGGAGAAGTGTCCGGATGACACGTGACCACACGGATGTGGCAGATCAGTGACGAAGGCATATCGCCGTGTGGGTGGCGCATGTCCCGCACGCGGCGGCTGATTCTATCCTTACCTGCATGAACCGCAGCCTGCCTGTCCATTAGCCTAAGAGAGCGGCCGCCGAAGACTTCTTCTCATGACAGGCAGCCACCTCCAGGTCAGGCTGGCACCCGTGAAGTGCAGGGAGCGCATCGTCTGGGAGAACAAGACCAAAGGTCGCCAGAAGTACCTCACCCTGCAGGTGAACGCAGAGCAGTACGTGTTCGAGGACGGCATGGACGACCAGCCAGCAACCGGACGGGAAGACACCCGTGGCCGAAGCGGCAGGTAGCGTAGCGGTGGGCAAGAAGGTGGCGATGGGCGTCGGCGACCGCAGGAGCCCGAAGCCCGGCAGGACCGGCCGGATCTATATCGACGATATCCGCCTGACGAAGCGCGTGCCGTAGAGTGGAACCGCAGATGAACGCCGAGGAACGCTGACAGCGGAGAAGCTGCCGAAAGAGGAATTCTGTCTCGCACAAAGACGCAAAGGTCGCCAAGGATTGAAGGATCTGGCGTCCTCTGTCCTCTGCCATCCATCCTCCCTTCTTGGCGCTCTTGGCGTCTGGGCGAGAGAGTAGGTCTTGGTTTCGGCCGAAGGCCGGGCCCACGCCGTCCGCGGTTTCAGAGGTGCTAGCGTTCGCCCGGAAGCTCGGCTTCTGTCATTCGGACTTGGGGTTGGGGGTCTGTTTCGGATTTCGGGCTTTGTGCTTCGCTTTCTCCGGTGGCGGTGTGGTCGAGGGTTCGCTCGCCGGCTCTTTCTTGAAGACCACGATCCCCAGCGGGGGGAGGGTCACCGACAGCGTGTACTCGAACTTCCCGTAGAAGGACTCGGGCAAGGCTTCGACGCCGCCCATATTCCCCTGGCCGCTGCCGCCATACTCTTGGGCGTCGCTGTTGAGGATCTCCTTCCAGAAGCCGCCGTGCGGGACGCCGACACGATAGCCGTACCGGGGCACCGGCGTGAAGTTGCACGCCACGGCCAGAATGGAGGGAGGCTGGAGGCCGGAGGCCGGCGGCGCCAGGGACGCGTCCAGCCCGGGGCTTGCGGTCTGGGAACGGCTTCCACCGTCGCCAGAGGGCTGGTGGGGACCCGGCGCAGGCTTGGCGCGGCGCAGGTAGCTCAGGACGCTGTTGTCCGCATCGTGGTAGTCGATCCACTCAAAGCCCTTGGCATCGAAATCGAGCTCGAACAGCGCGGGCTCGGCCCGGTACAGGTGATTGAGATCCCGGACCCATTTTTGCAGATCCCGGTGGTGGGGGTGTTCCAGCACGTGCCACTCCAGACTGTGGTCGTGCTTCCACTCGGGCCATTGGCCGATCTCGCTGCCCATGAACAGCAGCTTTTTGCCGGGGTGGGTGTACATGTAGCCGAACAAGAGGCGCAAGTTGGCGAATTTCTGCCAGCCGTCGCCGGGCATCTTGCCGTAAAGCGAGCCTTTGCCGTGCACGACCTCATCGTGCGACAGCGGCAGGGTGAAGTTCTCGGAGAACGCATAGAGGATAGAGAAGCTAAGCTTGCCCTGATGGTATTTGCGGTAGATGGGATCCTGGTTGAAATACTCGAGCGTGTCATGCATCCAGCCCATGTTCCACTTCATGCCGAAGCCGAGACCGCCGACATCGACGGGTTTGGTGACCATCGGCCAGGCCGTGGATTCCTCCGCGATCATCTGGACGTGCGGGAAATCCCGGTAGACCATTTCGTTGAGACGTCGCAGGAACTCAATGGCCCGGAGGTTCTCCCGCCCGCCGTGCTCATTCGCAATCCATTCGCCCTCTTTGCGGGAGTAGTCGAGATAGAGCATGGAGGCGACGCCGTCGACGCGCAGCGCGTCCGCATGGTATTTGTCCAGCCAGAACATGGCGGAGCTGATCAGGTACTCGCGGACCTCGTGCCGGCCATAGTTGAAGATGGCGCTGCGCCAGTCCGGGTGAAATCCAAGGCGCGGGTCTGCGTGCTCGTAAAGGTGCGTGCCGTCGAAGTAGCTCAGGCCGTATTCGTCCGTCGGAAAGTGCGAGGGCACCCAGTCCAGGATCACGCCAATGCCGTTCTGGTGCAGGTGGTCGATGAGGAACATCAAGTCCTGGGGGCAACCGTACCGGCGGCTCGGAGCGAAGTAGCCCAGCGTCTGATAACCCCACGAGGCGTAGAGCGGGTGCTCCATGATCGGCAGCAATTCCACGTGCGTGAAGCCCATCTCCTTGACGTACTGGGCCAGCAGGGGCGCGATTTCGTTGTAGCTGAGCAGGCGATTGGGATCGCTCGGGTCCCGCCGCCAAGAGCCCGGATGGACCTCATAGATGCTCAGCGGTGCGTGGAGGGAGTTGTGTTCGGGCTGTTTCTGACGCCAAGCGTCATCACCCCAGGTGTAGTCGAGGTCCCAGACGACCGAGGCGGTGTTGGGTGGCAGCTCCCAGAAAAAGGCGAAGGGGTCCCCCTTGTTGACCATGTACCCATTGTGGTTCGAGACGATGTGATACTTGTAGACAGACCCTTTGCCGAGGCGCGGGATGAAGCCTTCCCAGATTCCCGAGCCATCCCAGCGTGCGGCCAGCGGGTGGGTCTGGGAATTCCACTGGTTGAAGTCCCCGACGACGGAAACCCGGGCGGCGTTCGGGGCCCACACGGCGAACTGCGTCCCCTGGACGCTGCCACTCTTGACCACATGGGCGCCGAGCTTGTCGTAGAGACGAAAGTGATTGCCTTCCTTGAACAGGTAAATGTCATGTTCTGTCAGCAGGCTGAAATTCGTCTGCACCTGAGTCTGGTCCTTCATGTGGCCTCCCTGTAGGTCGCGCATCCCTGCTCAGCGCGGACGCGCCCTGCAAACCGAGATTCAGAATCGGATGATAGCAGAATTCACGCGGGTGTAAAGCGTTTGTCCGAAAGGATTGTTGCCGTCCGCGAGGATGAACGAGGATAGCAGGAACACGGCCGCAATCTCCGTCGGAGTGAACCAGCCAAGCCGGATGCCAACGGCAGACCGGTACCGGACGAATGGCGAAGCCAAGGGTCTGAACCCCAAGGGGCCGATTCACACGAGGTTCCCTGCGGCATCGGATTCCGAACCGACGTCAACGCGCCTGGCCCGCAGGCGCACGACCCTCTCCACCAAGCCGATGATGGCATAGAGCGTAAGAAAGGAGCCGCTGACAGGCACGGCCAGATACACGTAGCCCATCTTGACACGCAGCGCCGGCGATTCCTGACCCAGTTCCAGCATGCTGGTCACCAGGTCTATGCCGCCCACCACCATGACCAGAAAGGAGAACGCGGCAATACAGAAGAAGACGATCACTTCCGTGAAGACCCGTGCGCGGGCTGGCAGTCTGCTCACGAAATAGTCGATCCCCAGATGGGCGCCGCGATTCAGGGCCACAGCGGCCCCGAGCAGGACCACCCACATGAGCATGAACATCGCCAGCTCTTCGGTCCCTGTGCTGGGGTTTCCCAGAACCAGCCGGGTGAAGACTTGCCACAGGACATCCAGGACGAGGATCGCCACGACGAGGATGACCAGCGCTTCGAGTGAACGATCCAGGGCTTTCTTGACGGTTTGAAGGGCTTTCATTGCACCTCCTGAATTGGCGGATGAACTCACCAATCTCCGTGCCTTTGAGCTTCTTCCAGACGGACTGCACCGAGGCGCGGAAGGCGGGAAGGTCCGGCCGGATGATCTGGGCGTCCGCGTTCGGCACCATCTTCAGGGCCGCCGCCTGTGCCCGACATGACACGCAACTTAAGCCATTGTCTCATCAGAACCGACATCCGGGGCCGGGAGCGAGTTGTTGACGAGCAACACCTCAGGACTTGTAGACAACCGCCGTCACCTGGTTTCGCGCCCCGTATTCCTCAAGATGTCTCTTGGCGACGACTTCACAACTCTTGGACTTCAGAACAACGAACATGTCCTTCCTTCCCGTATCCTCGACATCATAGAATCCCTCTTTCACCATGAGTATGGTCACCTTTTGGTCGTGTGGAATCAGCCCCAGGAGTCTTGTTCGCCTTTGTTCTTCCACGGTCAGATGAGGATACCCGGCAGGCGTGTTTGGTGAAGCGTTGGGGGGAGGCTCTACTCTTGTGATGACGAGCCTGCCTTCATAGGTGTGGGAGCTTTCCAGATCGCCAACGATTCTCTCTACCATGCCCCTGAGATCGTCATTCTGTAATTGACTCTGAATGGTCTTCATGCTGGTCTCCTTTCCGAGGGAGCATTGAGTAGTTCCATCGCAGGGCAGCACGCCGGGCCCGCTGACTCGGGCGGGGGCGTATACCTTTTCCGACGCTCCGAAGAACCGTTTATCCAGGTAGACCTTCCGTCCGTGGAGCACGTCGAAGTTCAGCGGCTCCACGGCCTCCGCCACAGCCCTGGAAAGCGAGAACTGCTCCGTAGCCGTCCGTTCGGGATTGGTCACCCGCTGGGTCGCACACCCGGCCAGGGTCAGCAGAACGGCTCCGAAGATCGTGTTCCGTGCGTCTGCCGCAATCTCTCGCGCGTCAAGAATGTTTTGCATGCCGTGCTTCATGTTCCATCGCCACCTGCAAAGGAGCCGCGTGGCCTGTCTTATCCTGACCCAGGTACAAGGTCACATGTGGGAACGGAATTTCGATGCCCTTCTCATCGAACCTCTTCTTGAGCCGCCGGTTGAATTCGCGCGCGACGCCCCACTGTTTGATCGGCTTCGTTTTGGTCCTGGCCTTGATAATGATGGCAGATTCGGCGAACTGGTCGAGTCCCAGGACTTCAATCGGTTCAAGGATGTCTGGCCCGACCGCCGGATCACTTCTGAGTTCCTCGTCCACCTGCTTGATGACCTCGATCACCTCATCCACTTCCTCTCGGTAGGCGACGCCAATGTCGAAGACATAGCGGGAGTAGTCCTTCGTCATATTCGTGACGATGTCGATTTTTCCGTTGCGGACGTAATGGACGTTGCCCGACAGGTCGCGAAGGACGACCATGCGGAGGTTCACTCGCTCCACGAGACCGCCTCTGTCGGCGATCCGGACCACGTCGCCCACGCGAATCTCGTCATCCAGGAGGATGAAGAAACCGCTGATCACATCTTGCACGAGATGCTGGGCGCCGAAGCCCACGGCAACACCGAGGACGCCGGCGGCCGCCAGGACCGGACCAATCTGGATCTTCAACTCCGCCAGGACCATGAGGGCAGCCACAATGATCACTGTGGCGCTAATCAAATAGCCGATGACCGCACTGAGCGTATCGGCGCGCTTCTTGTACTCCTCGTCCATTTGTTTGCGACGTCCGATGACGGCGAAGAGCCGCCCTGCAACAGTACCCGACAGTTTCACCCCGATGAACATCAGCACCAGAATGACCACTACTTTGGGGCCACTCCTGATGATCCAGTCCACCGTCTGGTCAAGATACTCCTTGAAGTTAATATCCATCCTGTGTTCTCCTTCCCGACTTTACGACACTCCCGCGAAAAGCCGATTCCGGACGACAACGGCACGTCACGATACCGTGCAGAACTACAGAGAGACTGCATACTGGGGCCGGAAGCGGTTCCTGCCCCAGTAGACGACTTGCGTTACCTGATGTCTCCTGCCGTACTCTTCCAGGTGCTTTCGGGCAACCGCCTCGCAACGCCTAGATCTCAGGACAACGAACATCTCTCTACTTCCTGTGTCCTCGACGTCGCAGAATCCCTCTTTTATAACAAGTATTGTCTTCTTTCTTCTGTAGGGGATCAGTCCTAAGAGCTTCACACATTTCTCTTCCTCAACGACCAGGTGAGGAAGACCTGCCGGCGTACTCGTCAAAGAGCCCTCCGAAGGAAGGACTTTGGCTACGAAGAGTTCTCCCTCATAGGTATGGGCGTCCTCGAGGTCCTGGACTATTCGCTTCACGGCACGTTTGAGGTCTTCACTCTGTAATTGATAGTGAATGGTTCTCATGGTCGTTCCCCTTCGTCAAGACTGTCGCCCTGTCCAGCGGACAATCTGTGAGATCGTGGTCTGCTGCCCAGATTGGCGGCTTGTCTATCGGTGCGAGAAGCCGGCCCGCGGACGACATCCGACATCCCGACCGCTCGGTCTACCGATTCCCCCGCTGGACTGCTTTCGCAGTACGGATAGAGCACTTTGGGCTCGTTCAAAAGCAACAGGTCTCGGCCTTCCCCGGAGGCCCTGCCTTCAGGAACGCCTCGCCGGAGGCCGGGCACCCTTAGCTTTGAGCTGCTCTCGTCACGAACAGGTAGCCCGCCACGTGAGCGAGTACCCATACCGCTGTCGAACAGACAGCCAACACGGCAGCATACCTGATCCAGTGCGTGATGGTGGCGGGTTCGCCGGCCCCAGTACACCCATCGAGAAACCTGATATCCAGGTATCGGATCAACACCAGGCTGGCCAGAACGATCCAGAAAACCCAGTCGGCCGTCTGAAAGAAGATGCCCCCGTTCTGAACAATGAATATGATGGAGAAGACGAGAACAAGGTTACCGAAAAACATCCACCAGAGTCTCGCCATGATCCCCGGTAACGCGCTTTGCCTACCTGCGAGTTGACTTTCAGGCACAGACATGACCATCTCCTAACCATCGCGACCTCGATCGATTAGTAGATGGCGGCCCGACCACCCCAACGCACCTGTGAGGCCCCGGTGGGCCTCACACCCTTCATACATCTACTGTAGGCCGGTCAGACTCCGATGTCAAGGCTCTCTTGTCAAGATCGAACCTCCTCTTCTTTCGAAGCGATTGGACCATCTTGCTTGCCGCCACCAGAAAACGCGGATCACCCACGTAAATCGTTGACACCCGCCTGACTCGTGGTACGATCCTGCCGGCTCTCCGCGAGGATGTCCTCCCAGGGGCTGCCCACCGGATCCTGTGGGAACCATCATCGAAGAAAGGCAGCACAATGGAACGCACGGAATTCTACGAGATCGCCGTCAAGGCGGGCTTCTACGGCATCGAGAGAAGTGGCCTATTCGGCAAGAAGGACAATGTCCGCAAGTATTGGGAGGACGTGTTCGTCAAGACAGCCCTTCGTCCCTCGCTCGAAGCCCTTTTCGCGACGCGTGACAAGTTGCGTATCGTCGATCTGGGCGCCGGTAGCGGCGAAGGATTGGAGTTGCTGACTCACATCCCTCCGGCGCAGCCGGTCAAATCGCCCCGGCCCTTTCTGCTGAGTGAAGACCGCATCGAGGTCTATGAAGGCGTCGACTTGTCTCCGGCCATGGTGGCCCAGGGCAAACAGAACTATCAGGGCAAAGACTATGTCAATTTCCAGGAGGCCGACCTGTCCATGGGCTTTCCTCTGAGGGACGAGCCGCCGTTCGATGTCTATTTCTCTTCCTATTGCTCTCTGTCCCATCTGACCGCCGATGAACTGGAGCGGCTCTCCGAGCAGGTCTTCGCCCACGCTCAGAACGGCAGCCTTTTGGTTTACGACGTTTTCGGGCGTTTCTCGCCGGAGTGGCCTATGTATTGGAGCAGAAACGCCCGTGAGCAACTGCCTTACAATATGGGGTACCTCCTGCCGCCGCAAGAGCAGGATCCTCAGACGGTCGACTCTTTCAACGTGACGTACTGGACCTCGCAGGAACTCCTGGACACAATTCGGCGAGCCGCTTTGGTGTCCGGGACCCATGTACGGATCGTCGCGGTCAAAGACCGCTCGATTCTGGTGGGCCGGCACATGGACACTTGCTTCTTCAAGCCCATGCGTTTCGCCGTGAGAAACCAAGTCAATCACCTGTTTGACAGGGACTACCAGGGAGATACGGCGGGACTGACAGTCAATCTGGACTACCTGGATGGCTGTCGGAACGCTGCGCGGGAAGCCGACCGGCGTATTCGCGACTATCACTCATCCTGGTCCATTGTCATCCGTGCTCTCGAGGCCCTGAGGCGCACCGACAACGCGAGTGTACGCCAGTTGATCGAGTCGAGCCCGGAAGCTCTGGCGGACGACCTGAAGATGCTCGCGTGGCTCTACCGGAACGCCGACCGGTTCCCGGTCCTGGATTTCTGGGCGAGCGTGATGGGACCTCAGGTAGCGTGCGTCCTGCGGAACCTCGAGCTGAATCTGCCGGACGGGCTCGGATGCGGCCACAGTCTTCTGTGCATCGTTGAGATCTGCAAATGAACGACTACTTGGCGTTGTTTCTGGGCGTGGTTTGTGCCGGAATCGGCGGGGAGGCTTTCATTCGCGGTGCGGTGGGCATCGCGCATGGGGCCCGTGTGTCCCCGGCGCTCATTGGCGTTACGGTGGCAGCTTTCGCGACGTCAAGCCCTGAACTGGCGGTTTCTATCCGTGCCTCGCTGGCCGGTACGCCCCAGATATCGCTGGGAGACGTGCTCGGCAGCAGCATCGTAAACGTGGCGCTGATTCTGGCTCTGGCCCTTTGCATCTCCGGCATCAGCACCCCGCGTGCGAGCGTCCGACGTGATTTTCCTTTGGCGCTGCTGGTTCCCGTGGTCACCGGTCTTCTCGCCATGGACGGTTTGCTCTCTCGGTTGGATGGCTTCGTGCTCCTGGCCGGCTTCGCTGGTTGGCTGGTCGCCGTTGTGCTCGATGCACGCCAACAGCGGAGTTCGGCCCAAACCGTCGCAGCGGGGCGCCGGATCGGGCCGGCCATCCTACTCTCCTTGGTCGGTCTCGCCTTCTTGATTGGCGCCGGGCACTTCGTTGTTGCAGGGGCAAAAGGGATCGCCCAGTCCTATGGCGTCCCGGAGTTTATTATCGGGGCCACCGTCGTTGCGGTGGGGACTTCCATGCCGGAGCTTGCCACCACGATCCTGGCCAAGCTGCGCGGCCACGACGAGGTGGGTCTGGGAATGATCCTGGGCAGCAACATCTTCAACGGTCTTCTCATTGTGGCGGTGGCTTCCCTCATCTGCCCGATCTTGGTCAACCGGCAGGAGGTCATGCTGGCCCTGGTATTCGGCGTGCTGACGGTAGCCTGCACGTTCCCGATCGGCAGCGGATTCATCGGACGCGGACGCGGTGTCTTCCTGCTCCTGCTCTACGGTCTCTATCTTGTCCTCATCCTGCAAACCCACCCCGTTTGACTGAGAGCCACCGCTCACTGATCTCCTTTCAGCAGATGGTCCAGGAAGCGGACGACTTGCTGCTGATCCTTAAGGTTGTACTTGGCCAGGGAAGCCATGATCCCAATTTTGATCGTCAGGCCCTGGGTTGGCACGACGCGAAAGAGGTCTTCATCGGTCTTGTCATCGCCGATGGCCAGGATGAAATCGTAGGGGGCCGAGCCCAACAGCTTCAGAGCCACCGAGCCTTTGTCATAGCCGGCTCTCTTGACTTCAATGACCTTGTGGCCCTCCATGATTTGGAGTTTGCTATCGTGCGAGACCAGCTCGCGCAGTTCATCCTTGAGTTCCTGGGACCGCAACAGTGCGATTCCGGGGTCGGCGTTACGATAGTGCCAGACCAGCGACAGGCTCTTCTCTTCGATGAAGGCGCCCGTGCATCGGTCCGCGTACCGTTGCAGCACCGGCAGCACCTGCTGCTTCCAGGCCGGGTCCGTGTCCACCTCGCTCGTCCATGCCGCCAGAGGGAGGCGAAGGAAGGCCCCATGTTCCGCAATCAGGACCAACGGCAGAGCGCCAAACCACTGGTTCAGAAACTCCTGCTTGCGCCCGCTGACGATCACCAGGGTGTTCTTCGCATCGGCTGCCAGACGCTGCATCTGGGCCAGGACGGGTTCATCCGGCACCGCCATCTCCGGATACCGGGAGAAGGGAACCAGGGTGCCGTCGTAATCCAGGAAGATGATGCGCCGGGTCGCCTCACGGTACTTCTGCGCGATCTGGTTCTCGATGGTTCGGTTGATCAGCCTGACTTTGAGCACGTGCTGTTCCTGTTTCACACGATCCATAGTGTCGAAGAAATCCTTGGCCCACGCGAATACATCATAGGTCTGCAGCCGCCTCCGCATTCGTTCGAGCACGGCCCGGCGGTCCGACATCGGCATGTCCAGGGCCTTCGCAATGGCGGTCGCGACTTCGGCCTTGTCCGTAGGATTGATGAGAATCGCCTCGCTGAGCTCGGCCGCCGCCCCCGCCATCTCACTGAGGATCAACGCTCCGGGGTTGGTCCTCTGACACGCGATGTACTCCTTGGCCACCAGGTTCATCCCGTCCCGAATCGGCGTGATCAGCCCCACGTCGCTGAGGTCGTACAGGGCCACCATCTCGGGGAAGGCCAGGGACTGGTACTGGTAGACCACCGGCCGCCACGTGAGCGAGCCGTACTTCCCGTTGATCCGGCCCACCGCCGCCTCAATCTCCTTCTTCATGTCCTGGTAGCGCCCGACCGACTCGCGCGACGGGATCACCACCATGTTGAACACGATCTTCCCGTGCCACTTGGGATACTTCTCCAGGAAATGCTCAAACCCCATAAGACGATGCAGAAGCCCCTTGGAGTAATCGAGCCGATCCACGGAGAAGATCAGTTTGCTGTTGCCCAGAATCCGACGGAGCTTCTCTCGCTCCCGCTGCACCTCTGCATCCTGTGTGGCGTCGTTGAATCGGGTGTAGTCAATTCCCAAGGGAAAGGTCTCGGCCTTGACCAGCCGGTCCTCGACGACCACCGTGTTCATCGTGGTCTCCATCCCCAGGGTTCGCCGGACCGCTCTGAGGAGATACTGCGTATAATCGAACGTGTGAAAACCGGCCAAGTCCGCGCCCAGGATACCTCGCAAAATGGCTTCCCGCCACCCTCGGGGCATCAACCGAAAGACCTCGAACGACGGAAAGGGGATATGGAGGAAGAACCCGATGTTGGCATTCGGAAACCGCTCGCGGATCAGGCCGGGCAGCAGCATCAGATGGTAGTCGTGGACCCAGACCAGATCGGTCGGCCGCAGGACCTTTGCCACCTGGTCCAGGAACAACTCATGAGCTTCGCGGTAAGCCTCGAAGTACACCACGTCGAAGTTGGCCAGCAACGGAAAGTAGTGGAACAGGGGCCAGATCATGTCGTTGCAGAAGCCGCCATAGTACTTGTCGTCGAGCCTGTCCTCGATGTGAACGGGCACCAGCTCGAAATCACTCACCTGTTCCTGCACCCGGGCGAGTTCCTCCGGCGTGTCGTCGGTCTTGCCGATCCACACAATTCGCTGGTCGAACTGTCCCGTCGCCTCGGGCTTCTGGACCAACGCCAAGACAGCGGATACCAGCCCCCCGGCGTTTCGGACCACTTTGTTCCGAAAGAGATGAAAGGGCAAGCGGTAGGAGACAAGGACCAGGCGGTCACAACATTTGGGATGAGGGTTTGTCATGCTGAGACCTCCAGATCACAGAAAAATCGGCCGGTCCAGCTTCCGGGCGATCCGATATACGGCGTTCATCAGCCCCACGTGACTGTACGTCTGCGGGAAATTGCCCCACTGGGAACCATCCGGCATTACGTCTTCACTGAACAGACCGAGGTGATTGGAGTAGGCGGTCAATTGCTCCAATGCCTGCATGGCCTCACGCAACCGGCCGACGCAAGCGAGGGCTTCCACGTGCCAAAAGGCGACCGCCAGGAACGATGCCTGGGGCCGGCCAAAATCGTCCTCGTGGAGGTAGCGGTGGAACAGGCCGTCGTTCGCGCTCAGTTGTCCCTCGATGGCGGCCAGATGCCGGTGGGCCCGCTCGGAGGCGGGGTCGAGGTAGTTGAGGCTGATGAGCTGGAGGCCGCTGGCGTCGAGGTGTTCGACACCGACGGCCTGCGTGTAGACCTGGCGAACCGGGTCGAAGCACGCCTCGATCTTCGCGGCGCTGCGTTGGGTGATGGATGCCGCCTTGTCGCGCAGGGCCGTATCCTGCAACGACTCCCCGATTCTGAATGCGGCGTGACTGCCGGCCCAGTGAAAGAGGTGCGTATAGCAGTGGTACTGCAGCCGGTTTCGGAACTCCCAAATGCCCGCATCCGGTTCGTCGAGTACGGCTTCGATCCGGTCCAGCAGCGCCCGGATCAGATACAGCGTGTTCCGGGTGTTGTGATAGCCGAGGCGCTTGTCAATGTACAGCGGCAGCAGGCTGACCAGGACTTGACCATATACGTCATGCTGGCGCTGGCCGGCTGCTTCGTTTCCGACCCGTACCGGCTGGTTGCCGAGATAGCCGACCAGTGGCAGAACCTGCTCCTGAGGCACCGGGTCCCCCGCAATGGTATAGACGGGGCGTACGGCTTGGTTCGCGTCCAGGATCAGGTTCTGAACGTACTGAAAGTACTTCTCCAGCTCTTCGAAGTGGCCGACGTGGTTGAACGCCGTCAGGGTGTAATAGGTGTCCCGGAGCCAGCAGTAACGATAATCCCAGTTTCTGCCGGATTGGGGAGACTCCGGCAGGCTCGTGGTGCCGGCGGCGATGATGCCGCCGGTATCTTCGAACTGGTGGAGTTTGAGCACGAGGGCCGAGCGAATGGTTGCCTCTTGAAAGATCGGCGCAATGGACATGGTCTTGACCCACTGCAGCCAATACCGGCGGGTCTTGTCCAGAAAGTCTTCCGATGTGGCCGCCAGCGGGGCTTCGAGCGGCGGACCATAGCTGAAAAGCAGGTATCGGGGTCCGTTCAGCACGAACGGCTTGCCATCGACGATGTAGCTCAGCGAGAGATCCGTCGTCAGGCGGACGTGACCGCCGAGGTTCAGGTATCGGATGTGATTACTGCCCAGCACGATCTCCGGCTGGACTCGCCCGTAATCGCCCACGGGGACGCACGTGACCGTAATCCTGGGCTGTCCCTGAATCGGCTCGATCTTGCGCACCAGCATCATCGGGCGGAAGTACCGGTCATACTGGTAGAACCGCGGCGCGAAATCCGTGACCCTGAACGATCCATCGGCGGCCTTGATCTCCGTGCCAAGAATATTGGTGTTCTCGAGATAGGACTGGCGTGTGGTGAATGGCCCTGTCGGCTGGATGGAGAAGTCGCCGCCCTTGCCGGGGTCCAACAGGGACCCGAAGAGGAAGCTGCTGTCGAAGCGTGGCATGCACAGCCAGCGAACCGCCGCCCGATCATCAATGTAGGCAATATAGGAGCAGTTTCCCACAATGCCAAGTTGATAGCGATGGAGTTGATTGTCGATCCTCATGATCGTGCAAGATTGCCGGAACACATCCACTGGAGTCTCGCCGTGATTCCCAACGTCGTGCTCTGCCTGTCAGTGATTTGAGGGTCGGGCGCGGACATTAACCGTCTCCTAAACAATCGAGACTCCTGATTGTTTGGGTGGCGGCCCGACCACCTTGCCATGCCTATGAAGTTGTTGCCAACCTCACACCCTTTGCGACGCGAGTGTAACAGGGCTAAGCGGCAATGTCAAAGCCTCAATTGACAAGCTGGACCATGGCCCGACAGGATCGACGAGAACACGTTTTTGCCCGGCATCATCCATACTCTATGCATACGGCGTATGCGGTAGGGCGGGCGCAGGTTTTTGCGGGCACCGGGAGCAATGTTCTCTCGACCCGAGTCTGATAACTGCAATTGTGGTTAAGTGGAGGTGATGGGGAGCCGATAAGCTGTCAGAATCTGAGTGGCGACCGGTGCTCCCATCACTAAGTAGCACGTTGGGGAGCCGAATCCTCTGAGCAACGTGTTGGCTGGGGCACAGGGATTGCCCAACGCGAAAAGTCGCGTGCGGCGTTCCACTCGTCGGGCACTCGATGCATGAGAAAAGCGTTTTCCATTGCCGAACTGGTCATCGTGGCCGCCGTCATCGGCATTCTGGCGGCTTTGGTGACGCCGCTGCTGAGCACCCATGCCATGGGGGCCAAAGAGGCCGCTGCCCACGAGAACGTGCAGCTTCTCCGGGGCGCCATCGAGCTGTACGCCGCACGCCATGCGGGAACCCCTCCCGGATACCCGGGGAATGACCTCAGCAAAGTGCCGACGGCGCAAGAGTTTCAGGATCAGACGACCGTCCAGGACCGTTGCCTGCTGCAGATTCCCCAGAATCCCTTCAACAATTTGAATCGCGTGCGCATCATCGGCAATGAGGAGGACTTCCCGACGGAGGCCACGGGGCAGGATGGTTGGATCTACCAGCCGGCCACCAAGATCATCCATGTAGACTGGCCGGGCACCGACAGCCACGGCGTTCGCTACTTTGACTACTGAGCGGCGGTTTCCGTGGCGATTCTACACATTTGGGAACCTGCGGCTTGTCGACCCTCCCAATCCTCGCTATACTCCTCTTTTTACCCCGATCCTTCGGAAGATGGAACATGAGTGAACGCAGGGCCTTGGAGGTCCCGAAACGAGGTGGTGCGCGGTTACGGTTCCTTTTGCACCTGTTGGTGCCGAGCACAACCGCGTTCTTCGCTGGGGGATGCACGAGCATTCTGGT
Organism: uncultured Pirellulales bacterium; assembly: GCA_964354535.1. Taxonomy (GTDB): domain Bacteria; phylum Planctomycetota; class Phycisphaerae; order Sedimentisphaerales; family Anaerobacaceae; genus PLanc-01. The sequence continues at coordinate 2,344 of CAYHAJ010000351.1, read as the reverse complement.
CCTGGTGGCCGCCCGGCTGATCGCGCGGAGTGTGGGATCCTCGCTCTACACCTGGACGTCAATTTTCGGGGTGGTGTTAGCCGGCTTAGCGCTGGGGAATTACCTCGGGGGCCGTCTCGCGGATCGGTATCACGTCCGCCGGACGTTGGCCGTGTTGTTCGGGCTTTCTTCCGCCGCCTGCGTGGGCATGATCATCGCGAACCACATCGCGGGCGGCTGGATCGGACTGTGGCGGCTGAGCTGGCCCAGTCACGTGTTCACGCACGTCGTGCTCGTTGTCCTCTTGCCCACCGTTCTTCTGGGTGCTGTCTATCCCGTTGTTGCCCAGATGGCGGTTGGCAGCGGGCCCGCAAGGGCATCGAAAGAAACGCCTGACGGCGCCACGATGAGCGCCGGACGCACGATCGGCGGCATCTACGCCTGGGGTGCGGCCGGAGGCGTCGTGGGAACCTTCTTGACGGGGTTCTTCTTGATCGTAGCCTTCGGCAGTTTGGCCATCCTCTGGCTCCTCGGCACGGCCCTGCTCGTGATGGCGGTTCTGTACTGGGTCACTGGTTGGGTGATGTACCTGTGGGCCATGGTGTTTCTGGCCTTGGCAACCATGGGAATGGCCGACGAAAAATGGGCGCAGGATGCAGGAATGGCGGCTCTCCTGCGGGAACGACCCGATCCGAATGTCGTCTATGAGGCCGAGACACCTTACGGCCACGTGGTCGTCAGGCAGAGGCGCGTGCGGCCGGACCAGCGGGCTTTCGTGCAAGATAATTTCACGCGCAGCGAGATGGCGGTGAATGATGCGACCTGCCTGGTGTGTTTTCATCAGAAGGTGTATGCCGAACTGACGCGCGCCCTGAGCGGGAATAGGAAGGATCTCTCGATGCTGGTCCTGGGGGCAGGGGGGTACGCTTTCCCTCGATACCTTAAGGCGGTCCTGCCCGACAGCCGCGTTGAAGTTGTCGAGACCGACCCCGAAGTGATGAGAGCTGCACGGGCGGCGTTTGGGCTGGAAAAGGGCGCAGACATCCAAACCGTTCGGATGGGCGCTCGATGCTACGTGGATCACGTCCTGAAGATTGGGCCTGCCGGCAACGCCGCCAAACACTATGATTTCATCTACCAGGACACCCTCCAGGGATATGCGGTGCCGGCGGAGTTGGCGACGAAGGAATTCAACGACAAGATCGCCGGCCTGCTGGCCAAAGAGGGCGTGTACATGATCCATCTCCCGGATGGGGGTCGAAGTGGCCGGCTGCTCGGCGCGGTTGCGAACACGATCCGGGAGACTTTTCCCTGTGTTTATGTCCTCACGGATCAAACCGATCTCTCCGCGGCCAGCGATACCGCCGTTGTGGTTGCCGCCCAGCGTCAACTCGATCTGCAAACGATTCTGGCAGGGCGGAGTCAGCACCTGAGACTCTGCCTCCTGGATGACGCGCAGGTCGATGCTCTGAAGGAACACTGCGGCCACGTTCTCCTGACGGACGACTATGCACCCGTAGAGAACCTGGTCGCACCGGTGGTAAAACGCAGTGCAGCCACGACGCTCGGACGCAAGTATTTCGACCAGGCCAGAGAGTCGCAGGTCGCGTCTCAGTACGAGCCGAGTATCCACTCGTACCGTCAAGCTCTGGAAACCGATCCCTCTCTGGCCGTTAGAGCCTACGAGCAGATCGGTCTGATCGAGATGGCCCGAAACAGGCCGGAGGCGGCTGCGGAGGCTTTCCGCCTGGCTCTTCAGGCGCACGCCACCGGCGCGGGCCGCCCGGCCGCAATCGGGTCGGTTCGGAGGCAACTCGGGCTCCTGCTCGGGCGCATGGACAGAGGGAACGAGGCGCAAGAACAACTGGCCGAGGCGGTCCGGGAGTTTCGAATCGAGCTTCAGGAGAATCCCTCTGCGGTTGTCACCTGGGAACAGCTCGGCGATACGTTGGCCGCCCTGGGGGATTTCCCCGGCGTTTCCGAGGCGTTCGACAAGGCGGCGGCTCTTGAGCCACGCAATGTCTCTCATTACGAGAAGCTGGCCCGGGCCCTGGAGTTGCAGCGCCGCTACGATGAGGCGATCGTGGCGGTGCAGAAGCACGTGAAGCTTGTGCAGGAACTGGGGCGACGGGACCTGGCTACTCAACTCAACCAGTACATCGAGTTGCTCAAGTACAAGCGGGGGAAGCAATCCAGGTAGAGGGTCAAGGGCTTGCGGTATCGATTATGATACTCCCGGTTTTCTGGACCAGTGGATAAGGTAGTGTGGCTGTGGTAGGGTAGCGTCCGACAGGAGGTTATCATGGGACAGCGTCGGCAGCATGGCGGTGCGTTCAAGGCCCGGGTGGCGGTCGAGGCGATCGGG
>CAYHAJ010000350.1:0-42716 GCA_964354535.1 uncultured Pirellulales bacterium | reverse complement strand
CGCTGCGGCGCCCGTCATGATGGGCGGCATGATGCCCGCGTCCGCAGGCGCCGGTGAGGCCGCGGCAGACGAGGGTCCGACCTCATTCGATGTCGTCCTGAAAGAAGTGGGGCAACAGAAGATTCAGGTCATCAAGGAAGTGCGGGCGCTGACGGGTCTGGGCCTCAAAGAAGCGAAAGAGTTGGTCGACGGTGTGCCCAAGCCGGTGAAGGAAGGCGTCAGCAAGGAAGATGCAGAGGCCGCCAAGAAGCAATTGGAGGCCGCAGGAGCCACCATTGAAATCAAGTGAACCTAAACCGTCTCTTGTGAGTAAAGATAGAGGGTTTGCGCCCACATACAGAATCACAGACGCGAGATGAACTGTCTTACCATAGGAGCATGAGATGGCCGTGCAGACTTTTCGCAATTTCGGCAAGATGCAGGACGCGGTGAAGATTCCCGATCTCGTTGCGGTGCAACGGGAGAGTTTCGCCCGCTTCCTGCAGAAGGACGTGGCGCCGACCAAGCGAGCCGACCTGGGGTTGGAAGCTCTGTTCCGGGAGACCTTCCCCATCGAGAGCTATGACAAGAAAATGAGCTTGGAATACCTCTATTACGAGCTGGAGAAGCCGCATTACACTCCGCTCGAATGCCGGCAACTGCGGCTGACCTATGCCTATCCGCTCAAGATCCATTGCCGGCTCCGCTCGGAAAGCGGGGCGGACATGGCCGAGCAGGCGATCTACCTGGGCGAGATGCCCGTGATGATTGGCGGCGGCGAGTTCATCGTCAATGGCGCGGTGCGCGTGCTGGTCAGCCAGTTGCACCGCAGTCCCGGCGTGGACTTCCTGATCGAGAGCAAGGAAGGCGACCGCGTTCTGCACGGCGGCCGGATCATCCCGGAACGCGGCAGCTGGATCGAGATCAGCGTGACGCAGAAGGATATTCTCGTCGTGAAGATCGACCAGTCCAGCAAGATTCCGGCCACGGTCTTTCTGCGGGCCATCAATCCCGACTATGGCACGACGGACGCCATTTTGCGGCTGTTCTTCGAGACCAAGACCCTGCCGACGAACAAGCTGACGTCGACGATGTGGGCCGTCGGCCCGATTGTGGACACCAACACGGGCGAAATCCTCGTGGAGGCGGCGGCCCAGCTCGGCGACAAGCTCGGGGCGATTCAGCAGAGCGACCTCAAGAAGGTCGAGATCATCGAGGACATGCGCGATACGATCATCATGAACACGCTGGCGCAGGACGATTGCCCGGGTCACGACCAAGCGCTGCTGAAATTCTATATGCGTCTGCGGCCGGGCAACCCGCCCAACCAGGAGAAGGCCGCGGCCTTCTTCACCGAGAAGTTCTTCGATTCGAACCGCTACCGTCTGGGCAAGGTGGGCCGCTTCCGGCTCAACCGCAAGTTCGGCCAGTCGGTCGATGAGAACGAGATGACGCTTCGTCCCGAGGACTTCCTCAACACGATGAAGTACATGCTGGCGCTGCGCAACAACGAGGGCGAGGTCGACGACATCGACCACCTCGGCAACCGCCGGCTGCGGACGATCGACGAGTTGGCGGCGGACGAGATCCGCAAGGGTCTGCTCAAGCTCCGCCGGACCGCCCAGGAGCGGATGAGCATCAAGAGGGATGCGGAAACCACGCCGAAGGTGGCCGATCTGATCAACTCCAAAAGCGTCGCCAGCAGCATCAACTTTTTCTTCGGACGCGGCGAGCTGAGCCAGGTGGTCGATCAGACCAACGCGCTCAGTCAGCTCACGCACGAGCGCCGTCTGTCGGCCCTGGGCCCCGGCGGCTTGAACCGCCGGCGCGCGGGCTTTGAGGTCCGCGACGTTCACATCAGTCACTACGGGCGCATCTGCCCCATCGAGACGCCGGAAGGCACCAACATCGGTCTGATCTCGTCCCTGGCGATTTTCACCACCATCGACGAGTACGGCTTTCTGCTGAGCCCCTATCGCAAGGTCAAGAACGGCAAGCTCACCGGGGAAGTCGCCTATCTGCGGGCCGATGAGGAAATGCGGGCGGTCTTCGCGCCGCCCAGCGTGGTCAATCCGGAGACCAAGGCCATCGCCGAAGACCTGGTGCTCGCGCGGAAAGCGGGTGAATTGGCCCAGACCACGCGCGAGGAAGTCGAGTACATCGACATCTCGCCCAAGCAGATTGTCGGCGTCTCCGCGTCGTTGATCCCCTTCCTGGAACACGACGATGCCAACCGGGCCTTGATGGGCTCCAACATGCAACGGCAAGCGGTGCCTCTGCTCAAGACCGAGCACCCGTTGGTCGGCACCGGCATGGAAGAGGTGGTTGGCAGCAACTCCAGCATGGTCGTCAAGGCCGAGAATGCCGGGGGGGTCACGGCGGTCGATGCCACGCACGTGATCATCAATCACACGGACGAGTACCCCCTGGACAAGTTCCTGGGGCTCAACGAGCGCACGTGCTTGAACCAGAAGCCCGTGGTCAAACTCGGGCAGAAGGTCGAAGCCGGCCAAGTGATCGCCGACGGCGGCGGGACCTCCAACGGTATTTTGGCTCTCGGCAAGAACGTGCTGGCCGGATTCGTCTCCTTCGACGGGTTCAACTTCGAGGACGCAATCATCGTCAGCGAGAGGCTGGTCAAGAATGACAGCTTCACGAGCATTCACATCGATGAGTTCACGGCGGAAGTCCGCGAGACCCGGCTGGGCAAAGAGGAGTTCACGCGGGATATTCCGAACGTCAGCGAAAAGGCCCTGCGGAACCTCGACGAGCGGGGGGTGGTCCGCGAGGGGACGCGTGTCTGCCCGGGCGACATTCTCGTGGGCAAAGTGGTCCCCAAGAGCAAAGTGGAGCTGACGCCGGAAGAGAAGCTGCTGCACGCCATTTTCGGGCGCGCGGGCGAGGATGTGAAGAACGACTCGCTGGAGCTGCCCAGCGGCTACGAAGGCGTGGTCATCAAGACGGAAGTCTTCACGCGTCGTGGCGTCGGCGGCGAGGACCAGAAGAAGGTCCTGGCGGACGAAACCAAGAAGTACGAAGCGGAGGCCCGGGCCAAGGAATGCTCCATCTTCCGGCAGATGATCGGCGCGATTCACGACAAGCTCGAAGTGACGATCATCGACCCGAATACCAAGCAAAAGGTCGGGGCCAGTGAGGACGACGAGGTCGTCTCCGAGCAGGTGGAGAACTTCGACATCAAGTGGGTCAAGCCCGCGGCGGTCCGGGATGACGTTCAGAAGATCGTGGACAAGTTCTGGGCCAAGATTGGCGAAGCGGAAGAAGAGAAGAAGCGTCGCATCGAGCGCGCCAAGCATGGCGATGAGCTGCCCAGCGGCGTGCTCCAGATGGCCAAGATCTACGTGGCGATCAAACGCACGTTGTCCATCGGCGACAAGATGGCAGGCCGGCACGGCAACAAGGGCGTGATTGCCAAGATCATGCCCGAGGAAGACCTGCCGTTCCTCGAGGACGGCACCCCGCTGGACATCCTGCTGAATCCGCTCGGTGTGCCCAGCCGTATGAACGTGGGACAGATTCTCGAAACCCATCTGGGCTGGGTGGCCCAGGTGCTGGGCTTCAACGCCATCACGCCGGTCTTCGACGGAGCGACGGAAAAGGATATTCAGAATCTGACGGAAGAGGCAAACCGTTTGATGAAACGAAGGAAGGAGGAGCTGAACAAGCACGGCGAGGCGCCGCCGGCCGGCGAGCTGTTCATCAACGTCCCGAAGACGCTGAAGACTCAGCTCTACGACGGCCGCACGGGCGAGCCCTTCGACCAGAAGGCGACGATCGGCTTCATCTACATGATGAAACTGCATCACCTGGTGGATGACAAGATCCACGCCCGGGCGACGGGGCCGTACAGCCTCATCACCCAGCAGCCGCTGGGCGGCAAGGCCCGCACGGGCGGACAGCGCTTCGGCGAAATGGAAGTCTGGGCGCTGGAAGGTTACGGCGCCGCGTATACCCTTCAGGAAATGCTGACCGTCAAGAGCGATGACGTGGAGGGACGAACGAAGATCTATGAGTCGATGGTCAAAGGCCAGAACACGCTCGAGGCCGGCACGCCGCTGTCCTTCGACGTGTTGTGCAATGAGATTCGCGGGTTGGGTCTGAACATCCAGCTCGAGAAGAAACGCCTGGGGCGGACGGCTCTATAGATTGGAAGGTCGAGTTAAGAGTCCATAAGGGGGCTTTACATGTTGGGTAATATCTACGATCGAATTAATGATTACGGTTCGGTCAAGATCTCCTTGGCCAGCCCGAATGACATTCGGAGCTGGTCGTTTGGGGAGGTACGAAAGCCCGAGACCATCAATTACCGGACCTATCGGCCGGAAAAGGACGGTCTGTTCTGCGAGCGGATCTTCGGCCCGGAGCGCGACTGGGAGTGCGCCTGCGGCAAATATAAAGGCACGAAGTTCAAGGGCATCATCTGTGACCGTTGCGGCGTGAAGGTGACCCACAGCCGGGTGCGGCGCAAGCGCATGGGCCACATCAATCTGGCGGCCCCGGTGCTGCACATCTGGTTCTTCAAGTCGATCCCCAACCGGCTGGGCACGATTCTCGGGATGAAAAGCTCGGACCTGGAGAAGATCATCTATTTCCAGGATTACGTGGTGACGGACCCCGGGACGACCGGCCTGAAGGCGGGCCAGCTTCTGAGCGAAGAGGAATACCGCGAGGCCGGCACCAAATACGGCAACTCGTTCAAGGCCGCCATGGGCGCCGAAGCCATGAAAGTGCTGCTGGAAAGCCTGGACCTGGAGGTGCTGGGCGTGCACTTGCGCAAGGCGATCGCCAAGACCAACAGCAAGCAGAAGATTCGCGACCTGACCAAGCGGCTGAAGACCATCAACGAGATCAAGAATAGCAATAACAAGCCGGAATGGATGGTCCTGGAGGCGGTCCCGGTGATTCCGCCGGACCTGCGGCCGCTTGTTCTGCTGGAGCGGGACAATTTCGCGACCAGCGATTTGAATGATCTCTATCGGCGCATTATCAACCGGAACAACCGCCTCAAGAAGCTGATCGACCTCAATGCCCCGGAAGTCATTATCCGCAACGAGAAGCGGATGCTCCAGCAGGCGGTGGATTCGCTGTTGGACAACGGCCGCTGCCGCCGGCCCGTGCTGGGCAGCAACAATCGGCCGCTCAAGTCCCTGACGGACATGATAAAGGGCAAGCAGGGGCGCTTCCGGGAGAACCTGCTCGGCAAACGCGTGGACTATTCCGCCCGCTCGGTCATCGTCGTCGGGCCCGACCTGCAGTTGTACCAGTGCGGATTGCCGAAGAAGATCGCGCTGGAATTGTACCAGCCGTTCATCATTCGCAATCTCAAACAGCACGGCTACGCGGACACGATCAAAAGCGCCAAGCGGATGATCGAGCGCCGCGACGACCAGGTCTGGGATATCCTCGAAGAGGTTATTCATCAACACCCCGTGCTGCTGAACCGAGCCCCGACGCTGCACCGCATGGGCATCCAGGCCTTCGAGCCGGTACTGGTCGAGGGCAATGCGATCATGTTGCACCCCCTGGCCTGCAAGGGCTTCAACGCGGACTTCGACGGCGACCAGATGGCCGTGCATCTTCCGCTGAGCATCGAGGCGCAGGCGGAAACCCACGTCCTGATGATGACGACCAGCAACATCTTCTCGCCGGCCAACGGCTCGCCCATGGTGGGCCCGTCGCAAGACATGGTGATGGGCAACTATTATCTGACCGTCGTACTGGATGATCTGAGGCCCGCCGGGGCGCAACCCGTGCAGCCGAAGCCCAAGCCCCGGCTGTTCCGCGATACGCACGAGGCCATGATGGCCCATGCCGTAGGCAAGGTCTCCCTTCATGAGAAGATCCAGGTCCGTATTCCGCACCGCTTGCTCAAAGAGAAGCCCAGTGAAGTCAAGACGCTGGAGGACAACAAAGTGCACGTGGTGGAGACGACGGTCGGCCGGTGCATCTTCAACGATATTCTGCCCAAGGGCATGCCGTTCTACAACATGACCATGGCGCAGAAGAAGCTCAGTCAGGTCATTAGCGACTGCTTTGTCTATTCCGGCGGCTCCGAGACGGTCAACCTGCTCGACCGGGTCAAGGACCTGGGCTTCCGGTATGCGACTCTCGCGGGTCTGAGCTTCGGTCTGACGGACCTGAAGATCCCGAAGAAAAAGCCCGAGATCATCGTGGACACGGAGAAACGCGTCGCCAAGATCCAGAAGAACTACGAAGACGGTGTTCTGACCGAGCGCGAGAGATACAACCAGGTCATCGACGCCTGGACCAGCGCCCGCGTCGCCGTGACCAACGAAATGATCCGCGCCTTGAAGGAAGATACGAAAGAGGACGGCACGCCCTATCTGAACCCGATCTATCTGATGACGGATTCCGGGGCCCGCGGCAGTATCGACCAGATTCAGCAATTGGCCGGCATGCGTGCCTTGATGGCCAAGCCCAGCGGCGAGATCATCGAGACCCCGATCAAGTCGAACTTCCGCGAGGGCCTGACGGTGCTCGAGTACTTCAGCTCGACGCACGGCGCCCGCAAGGGTCTGGCGGATACGGCCCTCAAGACGGCTAACTCCGGCTACCTGACGCGTAAGCTCATCGACGTGGCCCAGAACGTGATCATCATCGATCGCGATTGCGGGACCCTGCAGGGGATCACCAAGACCAGCATCAGCCGCGGCGATCAGGTCGATATTCCGTTGTCCCAGTTGATCATCGGCCGCACGGCCCGTGACAACATCCGCAACCCGATCACCGATGAGATGATCGTGCACGAAAACGAAGTCATCACGCACGAAATCGCGCACAAGATCGAGGCGTTGGGCTTGGACGCGATCCGGGTGCGCAGCCCGCTGACCTGTGATAGCCCGTTCGGCATATGCGCCAAGTGCTTCGGCTGGGACATGAGCACGGGCCAATTGGTCGAGGAAGGGGCGGCCGTCGGCATCGCGGCGGCCCAGTCCATCGGCGAGCCCGGCACCCAGCTTACTCTGCGAACCTTCCACACCGGTGGTATCGCCTCGCGTGCGATTCTCGAACGCGAGCAGGAAGCGACCCACACCGGCAAAGTCCAGTACCGGGACGTCAACGCCGTGCCCCTCAAGCGGGATGACGGCACGACGATGATCGTCGCCCTCAAACGCAACGGCGAGATCGCCCTGCTGGATCAGAAGGAACGCGAGCTCGATAAGTTCAAGGTCCCCTACGGCGGCATCCTCCTGGTGCCGGACGGCCAGACGGTCAAGGCCGGCACGATCCTGTTCCAGTGGGACCCGCACCGGACCCCGATTCTGGCCGAGGTGCCCGGCCTCATCCGTTTCGTCGATATCCTCGAAGGCGAGACGGTCCAGACGGAGGAGCTGCGCACCAAGACGACGAAGAAGGGCAAGGAAGTGGATGCCAAGGTCGTCGAGCGGCCCGTCGTGATCGAGCACAAGGGCGACAAGCACCCGCAGATCATGATCGAGGACGCCAAGGGCAAGATTCTCGACGTGCACTATCTGCCCGCCGGAGCCCGCATCGAGGTATCCGAAGGCCAGGAAGTCCAGGCCGGTCAGTTGCTCGCCCACCAGCCGCGCGCGACGAGCGGAACGCAGGACATCACCGGCGGTCTGCCCCGCGTCACGGAGGTCTTCGAGGCTCGCAAGCCCAAGGACCCCGCCGCCATGGCCGAGATCAGCGGACGCGTCGAGCTGCGCAGCGACAAGCGCAAGGGAAAAATGACGATCACCATCCGCAGCGAGAGCGGCATGGAGAAAGAGCACCACGTCCCGCGCGACCGCCACCTGAACGTCCACACGAGCGACATCATCGAAGCGGGCGACGCCCTGACGGATGGTCCGCTGGTGCCGCACGACATCCTGCGGATCAAAGGGGAAGAGTCGCTCCAGCGCTACCTGATCGGCGAGATTCAGAACGTCTATCGTTCGCAAAACGTGAACATCAACGACAAGCACGTCGAGATCATCGTTTCGCAAATGATGCGCAAAGTGGAGATCGATTCGGTCGGCGACAGCACGTTCCTGCCGGGCGAGGTGGTCGACAAGTTCGTCTTCCGCAGGGAGAACGACCGGCTGAGCAACAGCATCAAGGTCGCCACCCCAGGTGATGTCTCGGAGCTGAAGGAAGGCCAAGTCCTGGAGAAGAAGGATCTGGCGCGCTTCAACGAGAAGGTCGAGGCGCTGGGCGGTACGCCCGCCAAGGGCCGCAAGCCCAAACCGGCGACGGCCAAGACGCTGCTGCTGGGTATCACCAAGGCCTCGCTGTGGTCCGATAGCTTTATTGCGGCGGCCAGCTTCCAGGAAACCACAAAGGTGTTGACGGAGGCGGCGCTGGCGAGTAGAGTGGACGAATTGCACGGTTTGAAGGAAAACGTGATCCTGGGTCACTTGATTCCGGCCGGGACGGCGTTCAAGCCGTACCTGGAGATGAAGGTCAAGCACTTGGCGGAAGCCCCGCTGCCGAAGGAGTTGGAGGGCGTCAAGGAAGAAAAGCCGCTGGACGCCGAAGCCAAGGCCGAGTCGAAGATCAAGGCGGCGCTGGGTATCGAATAGTCATTCATGGGTTTTGATTGAGATTGAGTGTATGCCGACGATCAACCAGTTAGTGCGACAACCGAGAATTGCTTCCAAGAAACGCAAGCGCGTGTCCGAAATCAGCGGCTCGCCGCAGAGACGGGGCGTGTGCCTGATCGTCCGGACGCAGACCCCCAAGAAGCCGAACTCCGCCTTGCGGAAGGTCGCGCGTGTCCGGCTGACCAGCGGCAAGGAAGTGACCGCCTACATCCCGGGCGTCGACCACAACCTGCAGGAGCACAGCACCGTGCTGATCCGTGGCGGCCGCGTCCGGGACTTGCCGGGCGTTCGCTATCACATCGTTCGCGGCGTGCTGGACTGCGCCGGGGTCGCGGGCCGGCAGCGCGGCAGGAGCAAATACGGCGCGAAGAGGGCAAAGTAACCCCCGTGGGGCGCCAATCGAAATCTTTTGGGACGTTATAGAGCGTAGAGTGCTATGGCCAAGAAGTTCACTGTTTCCGCCCAAGGCTTGAAACCCGATTCGAAGTACAACAGCAAGCTGGTCTCGAAGTTCATCAACTGCATGATGTGGGCCGGCAAGAAGAGCGCGGCGCAGGACGTGTTTTACAGCGCCATGGCGATCGTGTCCGACAAGATCAAGGACGTGACGCCGCTGGAGATCTTCGAAACGGCCATCAACAACGTGAAACCGTCGCTCGAAGTCCGGAGCAAGCGTGTGGGTGGCGCCAGTTACCAGGTGCCCATGCAGGTAAACCCCAGGCGGCAGCAGTCGCTGGCATTCCGGTGGATCCTGCAGTCGGCGCGCGGCAAAAAGGGCAAGCCGATGAGCCAGCGGCTGGCTTCCGAACTGATGGATGCCTACAACAGGACCGGCGGGGCGATGACGATGCGGGAAAACGTCCACCGCATGGCCGAGGCGAACAAGGCGTTTGCCCACTTCGCCTGGTAAAACGCACAGAGCTATACTGCCACGGTTGCTCGACTGAGGATCGTGGCAGTTTTTTTATGGAGAGAGTGGAGTTCGGCAAAATCGACGTTGGGGCTCCGATGGGAAGTCTCGCAAAGGTTCGCAATATCGGCATCATGGCGCATATCGACGCCGGCAAGACGACGGTGACGGAGCGCATCCTCTATTATACGGGCAAGACGTATAAGATGGGGGAGGTCCATGATGGCACCGCCGTCATGGATTATCTGGAGGAAGAGCAGAAACGGGGGATTACGATCACGTCGGCCGCCACGAAGTGTCCGTGGCAGGGCTTTGAGATCAACCTGATTGACACGCCCGGGCATATCGACTTTACGGCCGAGGTGGAGCGGTCGCTCCGCGTCCTCGACGGGGCGGTGGCCGTTTTTGACGGCAGCGAGGGGGTGCAGGCGCAGAGCGAGACGGTCTGGCGGCAGGGTCAGAAGTACGGCCTGCCCTGCCTGTGCTTCATCAATAAGATGGACAAGACCGGCGCCGACTTCGAGATGAGCCTCCAAAGCATCCATGAGAAGCTGCTGGCCAACGCGATTCCCGTGGAGATTCCCATCGGCGCGGAGGACTCGTTTGCCGGCATTATCGACCTCGTAGCCATGAAGGCGGTATTCTACGAGGCCCAGGAACTCGGGGCGAAGTTCCAGGAGGCCGAGATCCCGCACGACTTGGTCGAGAAGGCCAGGAAGTACCGGGCCCGCATGATCGAGGCGGCTGCCGAGCACGATGAGGAGTTGATGGCGGCGTTCATCAACGATGCCCCGGCCGGGGAACAGGCCATCCGTCGGGCGATTCGCAAAGGAACGGTTGAGAACAAGCTTTATCCGGTCTTCGTCGGCTCGGCCCTGAAATACGTCGGGATTCAGCGGCTGTTGGATGGCGTGGTCCAGTATCTGCCCTCGCCCCTGGAGCGGCCGGTAATGATGGGGCACAAGCCCGACGACGAAGGCAAGAAGATTCCGGTCAAGTGCGATGCCGACGAGAGTCTGGTGGCTCTGGCGTTCAAAATCATCACCGACACCCATGGCGACCTCTACTTTCTGCGCCTGTACCAGGGCAAGCTCAAGACGAATAGCCGCGTCCTGAATCCCACCCGCGATGCCCGGGAGAACATCATGAGGATCTTCGAGATGCATGCGAACGAGCGGAAAATCCTCGAATCCGCTCGGGCCGGCGACATCGTGGCGGTGGTGGGTTTGCGCCACACGCTCACGGGGGATACCCTGTGCGATCCGAAGAAGCCGGTCGTGCTGCCGAGCATCAGCTTCCCCCAGACGGTCATTACCATGTCCATCGAGCCGAGGTCCGCGGCGGACCGGGCCAGGCTTGGGGATGCTTTGGAGACTCTGCGGCGGGAAGACCCAACGTTCTCCCACAAAACGGACAAAGAAACGGGACAGACCGTCATCAGCGGCATGGGTGAGTTGCACTTGGAGATTCTTCAGCACAAGCTGGTCAAGGAGATGAAGGTCGATGTGCGCGTGGGCAAGCCCAGGGTGGCCTACAAAGAGACCATTACCCAGTCGGCCCGCGCCGAGGGCAAGTTCATCCACCAGAGTGGCGGCCGGGGCCAGTACGGCCACGTTGTCTTGGAAGTCCGACCGCTCGTTGATGAAGAGGGCCACTGGCTGCCCCGAGTGGAATTCGTGGCTAACGCTCCGTCCGATAAAGTTCCCCACGAGTATGCCAACTCCGTGGCACGGGGTGTCAAAGAGGCCACGGGCAACGGTGTCCTGGCCGGCTACCCCGTAATCGGGGTTCAGGCGACCCTGGTGGATGGATCCTACCACCCCGTGGACTCGTCGGATCTGGCCTTTGAGCAAGCGGCCGCCTTCGCCTTTGAAAAAGCTTTGAAAGGGGCTGGTCCGGTTCTCCTGGAGCCGGTGATGAGGGTTCAGGCGGTTGTTCCGGAGTCCGCCCTCGGGGCCGTGCAGGGAGACCTGCTGGCCAAGCGTGGTGTGATCCTGGATTGCCGCGTCCATGGCAATATGCGGGTGATTGACGCCAAAGTGCCTCTGGTGGAGCTATTCGGCTACTCCAGCGACATCCGCAGCCTCACGGCCGGACGCGGAAGCTTCACCATGGAGCCCATGACCTACGAGAGAGTGCCTGAACAGGTGGCCAAGGGAATCCTCTTCTAATAAGAGAAACGAAAAAAAGTGAAAAAATTTTCCCGGGATTGCTTTTTCCGTGGTTGACACGCTTTCGACCCGGTGATAAAGTTGAACTCTTTCAGCGTTAGCGAGCATGGTCAAGGAATGACTTTGCGATACGAGTTACGCTGTGGCATATCTGTGATTGCCATCAAGGATGGCGCAACGGGTATTGTTTTAACTTAGGGTGAGCAAAGTGAAGTGGCTTTGCCGGGGTCCAATGCGGATCTCGCCCTGACTCTTAAGGAAGGCCATCGGGGCCTGCGGCCCTGGTTGACTTATCGCGCCAGGGGCCGGATGGGCCCACCAGCCCTTCCTGCTTAAACCAACGACCGGCATGGGCCAGAACAAGGAGAGCGTACCTGCTCTCGGCTCAGGTGTGGTCGAACCGTAAGTGGTGGCCTTATCGTGGCTTATGATTACGTCTCACCGGATCTCAATGGTCAGGATTGAGGCGGACGAAGGGCTGATTCCAGAGGAGCATTATGGGTTCTGAAAGTGAAAAGATAAGAATCCGGATGGAAGCGTACGATCATCGCTCGCTTGACGCTTCCGCCAAGGAGATTGTGGAGCACGCCCGCAGGACCAACGCGCGGGTCAGCGGTCCGATTCCGCTGCCGACGCGGATTGAGCGTTACACGGTCCTGAGGAGCCCGCACGTCGATAAGAAGTCACGGGAGCAGTTCGAGCTGCGGACGCACAAGCGGCTGATCGATATCCACGAGGCGAACGCCCGGACGGCCGAGGTTTTGAACCGGCTGGTGGTTCCGGCGGGCGTATTTGTGAAAATCAAGGCGTAGGAGCATAGGACCTGACACTATGGCGATGCTACTTGGCAAGAAAGTGGGTATGACGCGGGTCTACGACGAGTCGGGCCGCTTGATCCCGGTCACCGTCATCCAGGCCGGTCCATGCACGGTCACGCAGATCAAGACCACGGAGACGGATGGCTACCGCGCCATCCAAATGGGTTTTGAAGACAAGAAGGCTGCGCGACGGCGCCAGTCGGAGATCGGCCACGCCCGCAAAGCCAACGGGAATCCCAAGCGATTTACCCGGGAGTGGCGCCTGGCGGACGCCGCCAAGGCGGAATACAAACCGGGCGACTCCCTGACCGTTTCGATCTTTGCGGGTACGAAACTCGTAGATATCGTGGGAACGAGCAAGGGCAAGGGGTTTGCGGGACCCATGAAACGCTACGGCTTCAAGGGCTTTCCGGCCTCCCACGGCACCGAGCGCAAGCACCGGGCCCCCGGCTCCATCTGCGCCCGGGCCACCAACTCCGGTATGGGCGGCGGTCTGAAAAAGGGCAAGCGCATGGGCGGTCACATGGGCGATGACCGCGTCACGGCCAAGAATCATGTGCTGGTGTCGATTGACGAAGAGAGAAACCTCCTGGTGGTCAAGGGGACCGTTCCCGGGCCGGCCGGAGGATATTGCATTGTCAAAACGGCGAAGAGCCTTGGCACTTCGAGTGGAACGTAACATGATTGAGCTGACTGTATACAACACTGGTGGGCAGCAGGTAGACACCATCCGGGTCGACGAGTCGGTGCTCGGGGGCTGCATCCGTTACGCTCTGCTCAAGCAGGCCCTCGTGATGTACCACGCCAACAAGCGGGTCGGCACGGTGGCGACCAAGAGCAGGAGCTATGTGGCGGGCTCGACCCGCAAGCTGTTCCGTCAGAAGGGCACGGGCAACGCCCGCGTGGGTACCCGCCGGACCGGCAAACGGGTGGGCGGCGGTGTCACGTTTGCCAAGACGCTCCGGGATTTCCGTCAGGCCATGCCGCGCCGCCAGCGCTTGCTGGCCCGCGACTCGGCGGTCCTGGCGAAACTGCGGTCCCACGAGGTGGTCGTCGTCGACGGACTGGCGTTCGAGAAGCCGCGGACGAAAGATTTCGTCGCGGTGCTCAAGAACCTCAAGATCGACCGCAGTTGTCTGGTGGCGATTCGGGAGTACGATGAGAACGTCTACAAGTCGGTGCGGAATGTCCGGAAGGTGGACGTGATGCCGGTGGCGGACTTGAACGCCGCGGACATCATCAATCATCGCCGGATGTTGTTTACGAAGGACGCCCTGACGTCGTTTCTCGATAGAAAGGCCGGCGCGGGCGGTTCCGAAAGCCTGACGGCATAGAGGCGCCGGGCACGAAGCAGTGGGTTTTCGATTTAGGTCGAGTTTTCGATGGATGACTATAGCGTAGTAATCCGGCCGATTGTTACCGAGCAGGGCATGCACTTCGCCAACGTCAAGGGTGCGTACTCCTTCGAGGTGCACCGCGAGGCGAACAAGGCGGAGATCAAGAACGCCATCGAAAAAATCTATGGCGTCAAGGTGGACAAAGTCCGCACCGCCAATCATAAGGGCAAGCACCGGCGCCGCGGCCGAAAGATCGGGACGACCGCCGCCTGGAAAAAGGCAGTCGTGTTCCTGGCGCCGGACAATCATATTGATTTGTTCTGATCCGGGGAATCGCAGAAAGAGATCAGCGTATGGGTATTCGCATCTACAGACCGACCAGCGCGGGACGCCGCAACAGCTCGGTGAACGACTATCTCGAGCTGACGACGGACCGGCCTGAAAAAAGCCTGTGCAAGAGGATCAAGAAGAGGGGCGGCCGCAACCACAGCGGCAAGGCGACCGTACGGTTCCGCGGCGGTGGGGCGCGCAAGATCTACCGTGTCATCGACTTCAAACGCGACAAGGATGGAGTCCCGGCCACCGTCGCCAGCGTCGAGTACGATCCGAACCGGACCTGCTTCATCTCCCTGCTCCAGTACAAGGACGGCGAGAAACGGTACATTCTGGCTCCGTTCGGGGTCACCGTCGGGGACGTGCTGGAGAGCGGCGATGTCGTGGAACCGAAGACCGGTAATTGCATGCCCCTGGGCTCGATTCCCGCGGGGCTGGAAGTCCACAACGTCGAGATGACCGCCGGCCAGGGCGGCAAACTGGTTCGCGGCGCCGGCATGGCGGCGCGCATCGTGGCCAAAGAAGGCGATTGGGTGACCATCATCCTGCCGAGCGGCGAAATGCGCATGGTACGCAAGGAATGTCGGGCGACGATTGGCCGCTTGGGCAATCCGGATTGGCAGAACGTCTGCATCGGCAAAGCGGGCCGCATGCGCCATATGGGAATCCGGCCGCACGTGCGCGGCAAAGCACAAAACCCGGTGGATCATCCGCTGGGCGGCGGTGAGGGCCGGTCCAACGGCGGCCGCCACCCGTGCTCGCCGAGCGGCGTGCTCGCCAAGGGCGGCAAGACCCGGAGCCCGCGCAAAATCAGCAATGCCAGGATTATTCGCCGCCGCAAGAATCGACAGGGCCAGATGGTGCTCTAACGCCAGACCGCAGTAGAGAGACGCAGACATGGGAAGATCTCTGAGAAAAGGGCCATACGTAGACGACAAGCTGCTCACGAAGGTGAGCCGCCAGACGGCCGAGGGGACGCGCGACCCGATCAAAACCTGGGCGCGCCGCTGTACGATTGTCCCGGAGTTCGTCAGCTTCACGTTCATGGTCCACAACGGCAAAGCCTTCAACAAGGTGTTCGTCACCGAAGACATGGTCGGACACAAGCTCGGGGAGTTCTCGCTCACGCGCACGTTCCGGGGACATTCGAGCAAGAAGATTAAATAGGTCATGCGGGTCTGTCGCGAGCCGACAGGCGACCGATCAGACGTGGGGCATGAGGTATGCTAAGCGCGATAAAACTTAAAGAAGTGGCTCAGCGGCAGCGGGTGACCCTTGAGGACCTCGGCCGGGCGATTGTCCGGGGTGGTCTGGATCTTCCGGACGCGGTGGCCGCCGTGAAGAACTGGGAGAAGGGCCTGTTCCGGCCTCTGCCCAAGACGGAGGATGTGCAGCGGCTGGCGGGCGCCTTGTCCGTCGAGGTGAACGAGATCAGCGACTGGCATTCCTCGTACCAGTACGCCCCGATGTCCGCCCGCAAGGTCCGGCTGGTCGCCACCCTGATCCGCGGCCGCCGCGTGCAGGACGCGATGGACGTGCTGAAGTTCACGCGCAAGCGCGCCGCCCCGATGGTGCACCAGGTGCTCAAGGCCGCCGTCGCCGATGCGGATGAGCATCAGGCGGACGTGGACACGCTGTACGTGAAGGAAGCGCGGGTCGACGAGGCCGGCATTCGGATCGGAACCAAACGCTGGATTCCGAAGGATCGCGGCCGGGCCCACCCCATCCGCAAGAAAGCGTGTCATATCCATGTGACGGTCAGCCAGGAGTGAGAAAGGCATAGCAGAAACGAGAATCGAGAAACGGGACTATGGGTCAGAAAACGTCTCCAATCGGGTTTCGAACGGGCATCACGCTGGGATGGCAGAGCACGTGGTTCGCGCCGAAAGGCAACTACGGCGACTTCCTCGTGGAGGATCAGAAGATCCGCCGGTACATCGACGACCGGTTCAATCGCCAGATGCCGAAAGGCGCGGTTGCCAAGGTCGAGATTATCCGTACGCGAAATGAAGTGAACGTGACCATGCATAGTGGTCGGCCGGGCGTGGTGATCGGCCCGCGGGGCGGCGAGGTGGATAAGCTGCGGGAAGAGTTGGAGGTGTTGACGGGCCGCAAGGTGACCGTGAACGTGATCGAGATCAAGGAGCCGGACCTGAATGCGCGGCTCGTGGCCGAGGTCATTGCGGAACAGTTGGCCAAGCGGGCCTCGTTCCGGCGGACGATGAAGCAGTCCTGCGAAGCGACGATGGGTGCCGGTGCCAAGGGGGTCAAGATCACCTGCGGCGGCCGCTTGGCCGGCTCTGAAATGGCGCGCAGCGAGACGCAGAAGATGGGCAGCATTCCTCTGCACACGCTGGACGCCGATGTCGATTATGCGACCGCGACGGCACGCACGACCTACGGGGCGATCGGCATCAAGGTGTGGATCTATCGTGGCAAGTTCGGCGAAGTGCTTGAGCGGACCGAGCCGCGACAGCCCCGGCGGGGACCCCGGCGGATGGGACCGTCCTCCGGCGGCGGCGGTCCGAGGGCGGAGCCGCGGAGCGCGGCCCACGCACCGGACGGCGGACCGGCGGGACCGGCGCCCAGTCAGCCGGGACCGGCGGCACCACGCGAGGGCCAGTCCGGAGACCGCGGCGCCAGGTAGCAGTGAAAGAGGTATCCCATGGCAATGATGCCCAAGAGAGTCAAATATCGGAAAAGCCAGCGCGGCAAGATCAAGGGCAACGCGCAGCGGACCAACTACGTCGCCTTCGGCGACTACGGTTTGCAGTCGTTGGAGACCAGTTGGGTCACGGCCAAGAACATCGAGGCCGGCCGCGTGGCCGCGACGCACTATCTGCACCGCGAGGGCAAGGTCTACATCCGGATCTTCCCGCACAAGCCGGTCAGCGCCAAGCCGCTGGAGACGCGGATGGGCAAGGGCAAAGGCGAGCCGGAGTTCTGGGTCGCGCGAGTCCGTCCCGGCATGGTTTGTTTCGAGATCGGCGGCGTGAGCGAGGACGTGGCCAAGCAGGCGCTCTCGCGGGTGGCCCACAAAATGCCGGTGCGCATGCGATTCATCAAGCGCGGGCGCGGGCTGTAAGAGAGGTTGAACGTGAAAGCCAAGCAGGTACGGGAAATGACCGACGACGAGCTGCAGAGTTCGTTGACGGATATGGAAAAGCATCTCTTCGAGCTGCGGTCGCAGGCGGTGACGGAGAAACTGGAAAACTCGAAGGCCATCATCAATGTCCGGCGGGATATCGCCCGCATCCGGACCGTTATGCGGGAGCGCGTCAAGTAGTCTGCCGCGGGGCGCAGCGCAGGAAGTTGCCGATATGGAAACAACCAGGAAAACGAAAACGTTGACGGGCTTGGTCACGAGCAAGAGCGGGGATAAGAGTGTCCGGGTGACGATTGGCTACAAGGTCAAGCATCCCAAGTACAACAAGTACATCCGCCGCCGAACGAAGCTGGCTGTGCACGACGAACGCAATCTGTGCGGGGTCGGGGACACCGTCGAGATCACGGAGTCGAGGCCCTACAGCAAAACGAAGAGCTGGCGTGTGGTCCAAGTGACGCAAAAGGCGATCCAGGCGTAGGATCCAGGACGAGATGCAGAGCATATGATTCAGCCGTTTACAAGGGTGGATGTCGCCGACAACTCCGGCGTGAAGGTGGCCATGTGTATTCGCGTCAAACGCGGCACGAGTGCGAGGGGGCAATTTACCCGCTCGATGGCCAGCGTGGGAGACGTGATCTGGGTCGCGATCAAGAAGTCGCTGCCGACGTGCCAGTTGGACGACAAGAAGGTACACAAGTGCGTGGTCATCCGCACGAAGAAGGCCATCAGGCGGCCCGACGGCAGTTACGTGCGGTTCGACAGCAACGCCGCGGTAATGGTCGACAACGACGGCAATCCGATCGGCACGAGAATCTTTGGCGCCGTCGCTCGCGAGTTGCGGGAAAAAAATTATATGAAGATCATCTCGCTGGCCGGCGAGGTGGTGTAACGGAGCAGAGTCGAGGTAAAGAGGCAAGCCAATGGCCTTACACGTAAAGAAAGGCGACATGGTGCAGATCATTTCCGGGGACCACAAGGGGGCCACCGGGCGGATCCTGCGCGTGGACCCGGAGGATCAGGTGGTGATCATTCAGGGCCAAAACATCGCCAAGAAACATGTTCGCCCGTCCCGGCGTAATCCGCAGGGAGGACGCATCGGGGTCGAGCAGCCGATTCACATCAGCAAGGTGTTGCCGGTGAATCCCAAGACGTCTCAGGGCACGCGGGTGCGTTATCCGCAGGCCGAGAACGGGGGCAAAAAGCGGGTTGCGGTGGATGGCACCGAGCTCGGCACGGTAAGGAAGGCGAGATAGGGCGCGGCCGGCCCCGGGTGGGCCGCCGCCGAGTGGAATGAAGAAAACTATGGCGCGTTTGAAAGACCTGTATAAAGCGAAGATCATTCCCGAGCTGAGAAAAGAGTTCGGGTACACGACGGTGATGGCGGTCCCCAAGGTGGAGAAGATCGTCGTCTCCATGGGCGTTGGCAAGGCCACGCAGGACAAGAAGTACATCGAGCTGGCCCGCAAGGACCTGGCCATGATCTGCGGCCAGCAGCCGGTGGTCTGCAAGGCCAAGAAGAGCGTGTCGAACTTCAAGGTTCGCCAGGGGCAGGAGACCGGCCTGAAGGTCACCCTGCGGGGCGTGCGGATGTATGAGTTCCTGGACCGGTTGATCAACCTGGCGATCCCCCGGGTCCGCGACTTCCGCGGCCTGAGCCCGAACAGTTTTGACGGACGCGGCAACTATTCGATGGGCGTGGCCGAGCAGAGCGTCTTCCCGGAGATCAACCCGGCGAAGGTGGAATTTCAGCAGGGCATGAACATCACGTTCGCGACGACGGCCCGGACCGACGAAGAGGCGCGCCGGCTCCTGGCGCTCTTCGGCATGCCGTTCCGCGGGCAGGCGTCGAGCCAGGCCATCGCGTAGGATCACCCGCGGCAGCGGGCGTGGATGGAAACACAGTGGAGTGCGTTAATGTCGACCAAAGCGCTGGAAATCAAGGCCAAACGGAAACCGAAGTTTCGTGTCCGGCAGTATACGCGCTGTGAGCTCTGCGGGAGATCGCACGCCGTCTACCGCAAGTTCAAGGTCTGTCGCATCTGCTTCAGAACCTTGGCGAACGAAGGCAAAATCCCGGGAGTGAAAAAGGCAAGCTGGTAGGTCTTGGCGTCCCGGCCGGCCAAGCACCCCAGTGCGCAGGATAAGATTATGAGTTGGAGCGATCCGATAGCTGACATGCTCACGCGAATTCGCAATGCGAGTCGCGTCGGCAAACCGCAGGTCAACATTAAAGCGTCCAAGATATGCGCGGGCATTGCGGCCGTCCTCAAGCAGGAAGGCTACATCGTGGATTACGACCGCATCGACGACGGCCGCCAGGGCGTTCTGCGGATCACCCTGAAGTACGATCCGGAAGGCCAGCCCGCCATCACGGAGATCACGCGGACGAGCAAGCCCGGCTGTCGCGTCTATTCCGGCGTGGACAGCTTCCCGACCGTGCTCGGCGGGATGGGCATCGTGGTCGTATCCACGAGCAAGGGGATTATCAGCGACCGGAGCTGTCGCACGAACAAGATCGGCGGCGAAGTCCTTTGTACGGTAAGCTAATATGAGTCGGATAGGCAAGAAACCGGTGACAGTACCCAAGGGGGTGAAGGTCGAGCACAGCGGACAGACCGTGAAGGTCACGGGGCCGCTGGGGACGGCCGAGTTCAATTACGATCCCTGCCTGACCGTCAAGGTCGAGGATTCCGGCAGCCGGATCGACGTGGTCAACCCAGAGCCCGAGGATCGTCGCCATCGCGAGCTGCATGGCACGACGCGGGCCCTGATCGCCAACATGATGGTTGGGGTCACGCAGGGCTACCAGAAGAAGATGGAAATCTACGGGACCGGCTACAACGTCAAGGAGCAGGGCGGCAAGCTCGTGCTGCAGGTCGGTTTCGCGCATTCGGTGGAGATGCCGATCCCCAAGGCCGTCAAGGTGACGGTGGACGTCCCGGCCACGCGGGGCAACGACGTACCGGCGAAATTCACCCTGTCCAGCGTGGACAAGTGTGTCGTGGCCCAGTTCGCGGCCGAGATCCGCAAGGTCAAGCCCCCCGAGCCGTACAAGGGCAAGGGCATCCGGTACGCGGACGAGCATATCCGGCACAAGGTCGGCAAGGCATTTGCTTCAGGCGCAGCATAACAGAAGAACAGGCTCTTATGAGAACGGAAGAACTGAAAAAGGCAGCATTGCGGCGTCGGCACCACGTCCGGAAGAAGGTCTTTGGGACGCGCGAGCGGCCGCGCTTGTCGGTATTTCGCTCCAACCGGCACATCTACGCCCAACTGATCGACGATACGGCGGGGGCGACCTTGGTCGCGACCAGCACGAAGACCAAGGCCCTGCGCGAGCAGTTGAGCCGTGCCAACAACAAGAAGGCCGCGGAGACCGTCGGCGAAACGCTCGCCAAGAAGGCGCTCGATGTCGGGATCAAGTGCGTGTGCTTCGACCGGGGCCCGTACAAGTACCACGGGCGAGTGAAATCCCTTGCCGATGCGGCAAGAAAGGCGGGCTTGGCTTTTTAACGAGCCTTTGTGAAACTGGGAGACGAAATTGGCAGCAGAACCGATCAGAGCACCCGAATACGAAGAGAAGCCGTTGGAAGACACGGTGGTCAAGATCTATCGGTGTTCGAAAGTCGTGAAGGGCGGCCGGCGCTTCAGCTTTGCGGCCTTGGTGGTCGTGGGCGACCGCGCCGGGTCCGTGGGCATCGGCTACGGCAAGGCCAACGAGGTGCCGGCGGCGGTCGAGAAAGGCATCAAGGATGCCAAGAAGGTCATGTACAAGATTCCTCTGGTGGGAACGACGATTCCGCACCAAGTCAGCGGCAAGTACCTCGCCACGAGAATCACCCTGGCTCCGGCCAGCCCGGGTACGGGCGTGATCGCCGGGTCCAGCGCCCGCGCGGTGCTCGAATATGCGGGCGTGCATGACGCCCTGACGAAAGTCTATGGCAGCACCTCGGCCAAGAACGTCGTCAAGGCAACGATCGACGGGCTGCTGCGGCTGCGGAGCAGAGAGATGATCGAAGCTCTGCGAGGCGTGGCTCTTTCCGAACGCTAACCCTGACCCAGTGGGTGAGTCAAATGTTAAGTCATGAGATAACTTCGGTCGTAGGCAAACACAAGGCGCGGAAACGCGTGGGACGCGGACGGGGCAGCGGTCTCGGCAAGACGGCCGGGCGCGGCAGCAAGGGCAGTCTCAGCCGGGCTGGCGCCATGCGTTATTCGCTGTATGAGGGCGGCCAGATCCCTCTGTTCCGGCATTTGCCGAAGCGTGGCTTCAACAACAAGAACTTCGCCGTCCGCTTCGAGGTGGTCAACGTCTCGCAGTTGGAGCGTTTCGAGGACGGCACGCAAGTCGGGGTCGAGCAGCTTTCACAGGCCGGCCTGATTCCGGGCAGCGCCAGCAAGGTCAAGATCCTCGGCGACGGCGAGTTGACCAAGCGGCTGCAAGTGGCCGCGCACCGGTTCAGCAAGGCCGCCGAGCAGAAGATCGTCGGTTGCGGCGGGACCGCCACGAAGATTGAGATCGAGGTCAAGCCGATCAAACGCAAACGCCGGTAGGCGTCTCATATTCGTATCTGATCCGATGAGATCGTACGGTATGTGGAGAGTCATCAGTGATAGGCACGATTGCTAATATTTTTCGAATCCAGGACCTGCGGAACAAGATTCTCTTTACCGTGGCGTTGCTGGTCATTTATCGCGTCGGGTTCCACATCCCGATTCCGGGCTTCAACCAGGACGCGATCCGCAAGGCCGCCGAGAGCCGGGAGAGCAACAGCCCCCTGGGCCGGGCCGCCGACTACCTCGAAGTCTTTACGGGAGGCCGATTCAGCCAGAGCAGCCTCTTCGGATTGGGGATCATGCCCTACATCACGGCATCGATCATTCTGATGCTTCTGGGGGAGGTGATCCCTTCTTTGAAGAAGCTCCGGCAGGAGGGCCAGACCGGCTATAAGAAGATACAGGAGTATACCCGTTACCTCACGGTGCTGGTCTGCATCATTCAGGCCATGATGTACCTGCGCGTGCTGACGATGGGGGCCACGGGAGAAACCGCCTTCATCTACCCGGGGATGCACACCCAGGTCATCTTCATCGGCCTCATCTGCATGACCGCCGGGACCATCTTTTTGATGTGGCTGGGCGAGCAGATCGATGAATACGGCATCGGCAACGGCATCAGCTTGATCATTATGGCCGGCATTGTGGCCCGCACGCCCTGGGCCATTTACGAGTTGATCAAGCAGGCGGATTTCCGGCTCGGCGCGCCGGTGGGCAGTATCGGACCGGCCAAGATTCTATTCCTCGGCGTCGCGTTTGTGTTTGTGGTCTCTGGCGCCATCCTGATTACGCAGGGCCAGAGGCGGATCCCGATCCAGCAGGCCAAGCAAATGCGGGGCCGGCGGATGTACGGGGGCAGCCGCCACTACCTGCCGTTGCGGGTCAACCATGGCGGCGTCATGCCGATCATTTTTGCCTCGAGCTTTATGATGTTCCCCCCGATCATCGCGGAACAGATGGTGCGAGTCTTCCCGAACTCGATCGTGATGAACCGGATCTACGGCGCGCTCGGCTACGAGTCCTACACCTACAACGTGCTGTACATGCTGCTGATCATCCTCTTCGCCTACTTCTGGGTGACGGTGCAGTTCCAGCCGCGGGAAATGGCGAAGAATCTCCGCGACTCGGGCAGCTTTATTCCGGGCCTGCGGCCCGGTCGTCGTACGGCCGAGTACCTGGAGACGGTGATGGCGCGGATCACATACTACGGTGCGGCGTTTCTCGCAGGCATCGCCATCATTCCGCAGGTAGTGTCCCTCATGTTGGGCGTTCCGCCTCGGATCACGACCTACCTGGGCGGCACGGGATTGTTGATCGTGGTCAGTGTCTCGCTCGACCTCGTGCAGAAGATCGAGGCAAACCTGCTGATGCGCAGCTACGAAGGCTTCACCTCCTCCGGCCGCATCAAGGGGGCGTACGCATGAGAGTGGTCTTGTTGGGTGCGCCCGGCGCGGGCAAAGGAACTCACTGCAAACGGATCGCCGATCGTTACGGGGTCGCGCATCTGTCCAGCGGGGATATTCTCCGGCGTGAGCGTGCCGCGGGCACCGAACTGGGCAAAAAGGCGCAAAGTTACATGGACGCCGGCGCGTTGGTCCCGGATGACCTGATCGTGGAGATGATGACCCAGGCCGTCCGTGACGCATCGGCCGGCTATGTCTTGGACGGGTTTCCGCGGACCGTGAACCAGGCCGAGGTGCTGGACCAGTCGCTGGCCGCGCAGAAGACGGGGATCGACACCGTCATCGATCTGCGCGTCAGCGACGGGGTGGTGCTGGAACGCATCACGGGCCGTCGGAGCTGTCCGAAGTGCGGCGCGGTGTACCATGTCAAGAACATGCCGCCGAAAGTGCCGGGCGTTTGCGATCGGGATGGCACGGCGCTCGTGCAGCGGCCCGACGACACCGAGGAAGTGGTGCGCAACCGCCTCGAGACGTACTACCGCCAGACGGCGCCGGTCGTGGACTATTACAGGGCGCGACGCACCGTCTTGGAGATGGATGCCGACGGAGACGCCGATACCGTCGCCGCCCTGATCTTTCAGAAGCTGGACCCGCTAATGGAGAAAAAGGGCAGCCGGAAGAAGGCGTAGCCGCGCCGGTTCGAACATGAAGCTAAGTGAATGGCTATAACGCTTCGCAGCCGAAGAGAAATCGAGTTGATGCGGCAAGCGGGAGCCGTGGTAGCCGGTGTTCTTTCAAAATTGCAGACGATCGCGCAGCCGGGGATGACGACGGCGGCGTTGGACGAGACGGCGTTTCGCATGACGGCCCAGGCCGGCGCGGAGGCGCTGTTCAAGGGTGTCCGCAATCCCCAGGCGCGCATGCCGTTCCCCGGGGCGATTTGCGCGTCGATCAACGAGCAGGTCGTCCATGGCATCCCGTCCGACAAGGTGGTTCTGCGGGAAGGCGATATTCTGAGCATCGATTTCGGCGCTCGGCGGAACGGCTACTGCGGCGATGCGGCCGTGACGGTTCCGATCGGCGCGATCTCCGACGAGAATCGCTGGCTGATGGATGTGACGCGCGAATGCCTGGCGATCGCGATCGACATGGCCCGGCCCGGTGTTCGCTGGAGCCGGGTGGCCGCCCGGATGCAGCGGCATGCCGAGTCCGCCGGGTTTTCCGTCGTCCGGGATTTCGTCGGGCACGGCATCGGCACGAAAATGCATGAAGACCCGAAGGTGCCGAACTTCGTCAGCGAGGAGTTGCGGGCGGACGATATCCTGCTCGTCGAGGGCATGATCTTGGCAGTCGAGCCGATGATCAATGCCGGCAGCTACGCGGTGCGGACCCTGGGCAATGGCTGGACCGTGGTGACTCGGGACGGC
Source organism: uncultured Pirellulales bacterium (assembly GCA_964354535.1). Lineage (GTDB taxonomy): Bacteria > Planctomycetota > Phycisphaerae > Sedimentisphaerales > Anaerobacaceae > PLanc-01. The sequence continues at coordinate 18,090 of CAYHAJ010000350.1, read as the reverse complement.
AAGTGTTCCGCCCATTTCGAGCACACGCTGGCCGTGGTCAAGGGCGGCTGCGAGGTTTTGACGAGAGAACAGTAAGTTCATGGCAAAAAAAGACGCAATACGATTGCAGGCGAAGGTGGTCGAAGCCCTGCCGAACGCGATGTTTCGCGTGGAGCTCGAGAACGGCCATAAGGTCCTGGCCCACGTCTCCGGGAAGATGCGGATGAATTTCATTCGCATTTTGCCGGGCGATCTGGTGACGGTGGAAATGTCGCCGTATGATCTGACCCGCGGGCGAATTGTGTTGCGCCATTGACGCCGTGCCGGCCCGGGATGGCCGGGCGGTCGGCGGAATTCCAGAAGGCGTGGAATCGATATGAAAGTGAGAAGCTCAGTCAAGCGGATTTGTGAGAACTGCAAGATCATTCGCCGCAAAGGCGTGGTCCGAGTCATTTGCTCGAATCCCCGGCACAAGCAGCGCCAGGGATGACCCGCGGAAGGATCAGGCAGGAATCACTGAGAAAAGGAACAGGCTATGCCGCGTATCGTGGGTATTGATATTCCGGACAACAAGTCGATCTGGATCTCCCTGACGTATGTGCCGGGGATCGGCCGCCATACGTCGGAGCAGATCCTCAAGGAAGCCCAGATCGAGCAGATGACCAAGGCCAACAAGCTCAGCGAAGATGAGCTCAGCCGCATCACGCAGATCATCGACCGCAACTATGTGGTCGGGGGCCAACTCCGCCGACAGGTGGCGCAGAATATCGCCCGCCTGCGGGACATCGGCTGCTATCGCGGGATTCGGCACCGTCGGGGCCTGCCCGTCCGGGGGCAGCACACCCAGAGCAACGCGCGGACCCGCAAGGGACCGCGGAAGACCGTGGCCGGAAAGAAGGGCGTCAAGGAGGCCCGCGGCTAAGCGCGAAAAGACGTCGGCCGGCGGGTGCTGGGCTGACGAGCAATTGAGCACGGGAGTGCGAAAGAGTAAGAGACGCAGATGGCAAAAGGCGGAAAACGAAAAATCAGAAAGAACGTGGTGCGGGCGATTGTCCACATCAAGGCGACTTTCAACAACACGCTGATTACGATCACCGATATGGACGGCGACGCGATCTGCTCCAGTTCGGCGGGCTGCGTGGGCTTCAAGGGCTCGCGCAAGAGCACGCCCTTCGCCGCGCAGCAGGCGGCCCAGAACTGTGCCAATGCCGCGATGCGCAACGGCGTCCGCGAGGTCGAGATCAAGGTGAAAGGCCCCGGCGCGGGGCGGGAATCCGCGATCTCCGCCCTCCAGGGGGCGGGGCTGCGGATCGGCTCGATCGAGGATGTGACACCGCTGCCGCACAACGGTTGCCGGCCGCCGAAGCGTAGACGGGTATAAGACTCCGTAGAAGTTTGTGGAGATGCGATTGCTATGGGACGTTACACAGGTCCATCCTGCAGAGTTTGTCGCCGCGAGGGCATGAAGCTGTTCCTCAAAGGCGCGAAGTGCGAGACGGCCAAATGCCAGATCGAGCGCCGCCAGCGCAGCCTCGCGCCGGGCATGCACGGCTGGCGCAAAGGCCGGCTGAGCGAGTACGGCGTCCGGCTGCGCGAAAAGCAGAAGATCAAGAGATATTATGGCGTCTATGAACAACAGTTCATGCGGTTCTTCCACAAAGCCTCGCGCCTGCCGGGCAACACCGGGGAAAACCTGCTCCAGTTGCTCGAACGCCGCCTGGACAACGTGATCTACAAGCTGAACTTCGCCGCTTCGCGCAAGGCGGCCCGCCAGTTGATCACGCATGGCCATGTGCACGTCAACGACCACAAGGTCGACGTCAATGACTATGTGCTGGGCATCGGCGATAAAATCACCCTCAAGAGCTCCGACAAGAGCCTCAAGCGGGTGAAGCAGCAGTTGGAGAGCAACCCGAATTTCACGACGCAAGGCTGGCTCCAGTTGGATCGAGACAAGCCGGCGGCCACCGTCGTGGCCCTGCCCACCCGGACGGACATTCAGATCCCGGTGGAAGAGCATCTGGTCATCGAGTTCTGTTCGAGGTAAGCTTGGAAACGCAAATGCCCAATCACAGCGCGCAAGACATCAGCGGGGAGAGTTCTGGGGTCCCCAACGCGAAAGAAGGCGTTGGGGGGCCCCGTGCATCGGGCTGTGCTCTAATGGATGAAACTCAAAATCGGAGGCCTGTATGCGAGTGACGTGGCGCGGTTTAGAGTTGCCGACCCGTGTGGAAAAGGACACGGCGGTCTCCACGGACCGGTATGGGCGGTTCTTTATCGAGCCGTTCGAGCGAGGTTTCGGCACGACCGTCGGCAATAGCCTCAGACGGGTACTGCTCTCCTCGTTGGAGGGAAGTGCGGTCACCTCGATCAAGATTTCGGGCGTGGACCACGAGTTCACCTCGATCCGTGGCGTCCTGGAGGACGCGACGGACATCGTGTTGAACGTCAAGAGCCTGGTGATTCGGCTGACGGGGTCGGGGCCCAGGACCATGAAGGTCACGGCGAACAAGGCCGGCGCGGTCACGGCCGCCAACATCGTCGCCGATCCAGCCGTCGAGGTGATCAGCAAGGACGTTGTCTTGGCCACCTTGACCGAGGATATCCCGTTCGAGATGGAAATGGTGGTGGAAAACGGCCGGGGTTACGTTCCCGTGACGGATCGCATCAGCGATGCGGATCGCTTTGAGCAGGAGATCGGGCGGATTAACCTGGACGCCGTCTATTCGCCGGTGACCCGCGTGCGCTACCTGACGGAAAACACCCGCGTGGGCCAGCGCACGAACTACGATAAGCTGATTCTGGAGATCTGGACCAACGGCACGATCACGCCCGAAATGGCGCTGGTCGAAGCCGCCAAGATCCTCCGCAAGCACATCAATCCGTTCGTGCAGTACTTCGAGCTGGGCGAGGAAACCGTCGCCGGCGAGGTCCCCGAGGAAGAGCCGGAGCCGCAGGTCGATCAGGAACTGGAAGCCAAGCTCAATACGCCGATCCAGGAGTTGGAACTGTCCGTGCGGGCCAGCAACTGCCTGGAATCGGTGAAGGTGGAGACCGTTCGCCAGCTCGTCCAGATGACGGACGCCGATCTGCTGAAGATTCGCAGCTTCGGCAAGACTTCGTTGCGTGAGATCAAGCGCAAGCTCGCGGACATCGGGCTGACGCTGGGTATGAAAGACGTGGGCAAGCCCCCGGAAGGGTAATCCCAAAAGGGATCGTCGAGCGTCGGACGATTATTTAGAAGAGGTACCTTGGTATATGCGTCATAGAGTTGCAGGACGCCAGTTGAGCCGGAATACCGCGCACCGCCGGGCGCTGCGCCGGAACATGGCCCAGTCGCTCATCGAGCATGAGACGATCTCGACCACGATCCAGAAGGCCAAGGAGCTCAGGCCCTTTGTGGAGCGGCTCATCACCTTGGCCAAGAAGGGCAAGCTTCAGCACCGCCGTCGAGCGATCTCCTTGCTGGGCAACCGCCGGATTGTCGCCCTGGAAGATGGCGAGCCGGTCCAGAAGGGGACGGTCGTGGGCAAGCTCTTCAGCGAGCTGGGCCCGCGTTATCTGGATCGGCAGGGTGGCTACAGCCGGATCGTGCGCCTGTCCTTGCGGCGGCTGGGTGATAACGGGCAGCTCGTGTTGCTCCAGTTGCTGGGCAAGGACGAGCCGCTGAAGAAGACGCGAAAAACTTCCGGGAAGAAGCGGGCGCGCCGCAAGGCCAAAGCGGTCCAGGCCGCCAAGCCGGCCCAGGCGGAGGCGCAGGCGCCGGAGCAGCCCACCGAACCTGCCGCTGAGGCGCCGCAGGGAGCTTCTGCGGAAGCGGCGGGCGAGCAGGAGAAGGAATCGAAGTAGCACTGGTTTGTAGGGTGCCTGTGAGGGCATAGAAAGAAGGTAAAAGGAAAAGGTAGAAAGGGAAGGCGGGGGCAGGCCGGTCGGACGGCATCGTGTCTTTTCCCTTTTTACTTTTCACTCCCTCTTCCAACGCCTTGCCGCGTTACTACGAACAGGAGAAAGGCATGGACGGTTGCGTGTTCTGCAAGATGGTCGAGGGAGAGATTCCCGTGACCAAAGTCTACGAGGATGACGCGGTCTTGGCTTTTCTCGATATCGGGCCGATCAGCGATGGTCATACGCTGGTCATTCCCAAGCAGCATTGCCCCAGGGTGCATGAGTGTGATCCCGATGTGCTCACGGAGGTGTCTGCTCGCCTGGGTAGAATCGCGGAAGCCGTGATGACCGCGATGGAGGCCGAGGGTTACAACGTCCTGTCGAACAACGGTGCTGCCGCCGGCCAGGTGGTTGACCATCTACATTTCCACATTATTCCGAGAAAAGTCGGGGATCGGGTCTTCACACAGTGGCCTGCCTATAAGTATAAGAAAGGGCAGATGGAAGACCTCGCGGCGAGAATTCGTCGCCATCTGCAATAAGCGTCGGGCAGGGGCTTGCGTTTCTGATCCGGCGTGTGTATAAAGGGTTGTTACGAATGGACCTAGGGCGGACGTTGTTGAACTGACCGCGATCCGCAGCGTAATACGGTAGATAACGATTGGCCGCGGGGTAGAGCAGCCTGGTAGCTCGTCGGGCCCATAACCCGGAGGTCGGAGGTTCGAATCCTCCCCCCGCTATTGAGCTAAGTGAGGCAGTCGCAATGACTTACGTGCGACTGCCTCTCGGCGTTTTGGGGGGGCGTGTCACTAAATTGTAACTGTCATTTGCATCGGCGATACGTCGGCGAGTCGTCATCGCGATGACATCCTTCAAGGAGCAGCCTCTGGTAGACTGTACATTGTGAGCCCAATCGGGGCTCCAGGAGGCTGCCATGGCTTGTGTGTACAAGCGGCGAAAATGCTACTGGATCAGCTACTACGTCAACGGGGAGCAGGTCCAGGAGTCGCTACATACCTCCAACGAGAGGGTGGCGATTGCCAAGAAAAAGCGGATCGAGTACGAGTTGTCGCTGGGCGACCTTCAGGTGGCCAGCCAGTTGGCCCTGGCACCCGTCCTGGAGGCATTCTGCAAGCACCTGGAGTCGACACGGACCTACAAGTCCTTCAAGAATGATTTCTGCCGCTTGCGGGCGTTCTTCGGGCCGATCTGTCAGTCTCTGGAGTCTTGCCCCCCGGGAGTCAAACGGGGGCGCCAGACGAAGAAGGCAGACAAGGACAAGTACGCCGGCGCCCACGTACAGGTCGCTTTCCTGGAGGACATATCCCCCGAAGTCATCAACCGTTTCCTGGCCGAGCGGATCAAGCACGACCACTGGGCACCCAAGACGGTGAACCTCATGCGGCAGATCCTGCACACGTTCTTCGCGTACGCCATCAAGCACCACGGCTTTCGCTCGCGCGACAGACGTTACCCCAACCCTGTCACAGGAGTGGATCGACTCAGAGAGCCCGCTCCCCAGATTCGATTTCTCTCCCTCGCCGAGATCGAAACGCAGTTGAAAGCCGTCGTGGAATCGCCGGTCATCCATGCCATGGTGGCCGTGTATATCTACGCGGGGCTTCGCCGTGAAGAGGCATTGTGGCTCACGTCCGATGACGTGGATTTGGAGGCGAGGTTGATTCGGGTACGTGCCAAGAGCATACAGGATGAGTCTTGGCAGCCGAAGACCAAACGGAACCGCGTTGTGCCCATCAGCAACGACCTCCACGCCATTCTCAAGGACTATGTCCCTCCTACGGGTTGTACTTGGTATTTCCCATCCCCCACCGGCAAGCGTTGGGATCCCGATAATTTCTCTCAGGATTTGAGAGAGATCAACACCGCACATGGCCTCGATTGGTCGTGCCTGGATTTTCGGCATACATTCGGCAGCCATCTGGCACAGAAGGGCGAATCCCTCTACAAGATCGCCCAGTTGATGGGGAACTCTCCGGAGATCTGCAGGCGGCACTATGCGGCGTTGATCCCGGAGCAGATGCTCGATACGGTGGAATTCAGAAGGCCGGCACTGCCAGGGCAACCCAGCGATCCTGAGCTCAAGGCCATGATGAAGCTGCTGTTGGACAAGCTGGGCAGTGCCGAGGAGAAAGGCCAGCCAAGGATTCGTCTGTTGCGCGGAAGCGAGTCTGCCTGAAGGACATTTCCGGTGGGCTCTGCCGCAGCTCAACTGCCGCGTTCCCGGGAATCCAACCAAGCTCGTATTTCCTGCCAGTGATACCTGATCGCGGCATTTCGGCCGCGTCCGATGACGATCGGCCGTATGCCCGCATCATCCAGCCACCTGCGCACAGAGGACCTGTGCGCATCGAGCCTTTGCGCCAGAGTCTTGAGGCTGACGGTTAGCCTCTGGCTGTCGTCAATCCTCTGTTTGTCTGTTGTGGCTGACTCGGACACCCGTGGTTTCCTTAATCAGGTTCCTTCTCATCATTCTCCCCATTATCGCCGAGCGCCAACCGATCTGGACTACGACCTACTATCGCACGGCTGAATTCTGCACGAAGGAACGATTGCACGTCCAAAAAGCAGGCGGATTCAGTGGGCATACCTACTCGTCGTGATCCGCAGTCTCGTCGTCCGATGTCTTGACCCTCAGATGCCTGTACACTTCAGTAACCAACAAGGCGACCTTGTACAAGTCTTCGGTGGCGAACGACGTTGTGTGTTTCCATTGTTCGCCGTCTTTGTAGGCCTTGTCGATACAGGTGGAGTAGAACTTGACCATCTGGCCGTTGACCACTCGTGCCTCGGCGAAGACGCTCGCTGTGATTGGCCCGCATCGGAACTTCTTCTCGGGCTTGTTCATTGTGATACCCTCTCAAGACAGATGACGTCATCCCTTCCATATGGAAAACAAATCGGCTAGGTACATCGGTGCCTTCGCATGGCATCGTCTCAGCCGTCTGCACCTGAAGCCCAGGGTCTTCAACGCAAGGCAACCTGTCGGGCCATACCCTCTGCCAATGATGCGCTCGATCAGCGCCTCGGTGGTTTGAGGGTCGTAGCGGTACGGGTCGAGGCGTGAGATCTCGTGGGCGAGTCTTGGGCCACCCTCAAGCCCGGCCAGATTCGTGAGCAAGGCGAACCACAAGGGCTCGCTGACCTCGGTCGGCTTCTCCCGGCACCACCCCACGAAGACGCAGGATTCGATCTTGGCCAGGTCGCACCTGATCGTTCCTGAGAACGTACTTCTTGCCATCATCCGGTCGGATACACCGGTGTTCAGGATTCTGTGGTGAAGGGCCATTGACCTGTCGAGAGGTGGTTCGGTTACGAAACGGGCCGTGCGCCACGGCCGTCCAGGCGACGGATGTCCCTTCCTGTTGACGGTCCCCATGACACGCATGACCCTGCTGAGGTTATAGACCGGATCGAGTCTGACTCCTTGAACCTGTGTAGACACTCTGTCAGCCAACTGCCTACAGAAGGCCCCAAACCTGAGGGCTTCTGCGTCACCGGAGACTGAGATGGGGATGAGGGGCGCCAGTACATAGTGACCGTTGCCGCTGCAGCAGATCGTAGAGGCCCCTGCCAGCGCATCTGCGCCGCTCAGCATTTGCGCTGCTTGCAGGGTCCGTACCAACTCTTGTTCGGAGGCCGGATGGCCCTGCCTGCGCTCATTGGAGAGAGCGTCGATATCGAAAAAGCAAGTGGTAATGTACTCGATGTCACTATCGCAGGCGCAGTTTCGCACGCGTCGTGACGTGGCCGGCTCCCAGCGATTCGGCGCCTCATCGAAGAGGTGAGCCGGACGCGGCTGGACTCCCATGTATACCCCCGAGGCCCGTTCTTTGATCTGATAGACGAGGCGAATCAGTTCATTCTCGGTCTCGGCGTAGGCAACCATTGGCCGCGGATCGAAGACGCGTAGTTCAGTGACACCGTAGCCGTGATGACCGAGGAGGCGCACCTGCGTGGTTACTTCGTCAAGAGACTCACTTTGTGTCTTTCCTACCCGCATTTGCTGTACCCACAGTTGTCGCACACATTGCAGCCCGCTTCTTTTCTCAAGGGGTATTTGCAGTCTGGACAGGCGTTGGACAAACGGACAGGCACGGGCTCGTAGTCCTGGCCCATCGCGGCCTCCAGGGCGCGGGCGATAGCGTCCGGACACGAGAGAACATCGATTTCCTTGTCCTCTTTGCGACGGGCAATCGTTGAGAGGCACCGTATGCCCTTCAGTTGTTCGATGAGTACCTCTGCGGGGACGCCACTTCTGAGTGCAACGGATAATACGCGCGCTGTGGCTTCACTCTGGGAGGGGCATCCTCCGGCCTTGCCCAGGTTCGTGAATACCTCCAGGAGCTTCTTTTCTTCGTCGTCGCGGTTGATGGTCACGTATAACGAGCCGCAGCCGGTCTTGGTTTTGATTGTCGTCCCGTTGGTCCTCTTGGGCCGAGGTCTGGGGGAGGGGGTGGGCATGCGGCCAGAGGAGGTCTGGTGCGCTGCGGAGATGACCTGGTTTTCGCGGCAGCCGTCTCTGTACACAGTGTTCCCTTTGCAGCCTGAGTCATACGCCAGGCGGTAGACCGTATCGACCTCTTCGACTGTCGCCTCGGACGGCAGGTTGACTGTCTTCGAGACGGCGTTGTCCACGTACTTCTGGAAGGCCGCCTGGATCCGGACATGCCACTCGGGCCCGATTTCGTGGGCGGTGACCAGGGCCTCGGCCAATTTTCGGGGGATCGCCGCTACGTCTCTAAGGGGTGTTCCTCTGGCAAGCGCTTCGCGAACTTCGTCCTTCAGCCAGCCTTGCTCTATCCCGAGCCTTTCCACGAGCGGGTGCAATTGCACGAATTCCCGGCCATCCAGGGCCCGACGCTTGGAGGCGACACTGAAGATGGGTTCAATCCCATTGGAGCAACCGGCCAGGAGGCTAATGGTGCCAGTGGGCGCGATCGTGGTCACCGCGGCATTTCGCATGGGCTGATGATGCATGGTGTCCCACACACTGCCCCTCCAATTTGGAAAGCAGCCTCGTTCCTTCGCCAGCTCCGCGCTTGTTCTGTGGGCATGTGTCTGGATGAACGAGGCCAGTTTCTCCGCAAACGCGACGGCTTCGTTGCTGTCGTACCGTATGGCCAGCAAGAGGAGAGCGTCAGCGAAACCCATGACGCCGAGTCCCATCTTGCGATTACCCAGTGTCACCTGCTCGATCTGCGGGAGGGGATAGTGGTTGACGTCGATCACGTCGTCGAGGAAGCGGACGGCACAGCTCACGGCCTCCGCCAGTTTGTCCCAGTGCAGGTCGGTTCCGTCCGCATTGGCGAATTTCGACACGTCAATGGAACCGAGATTGCAGGCTTCCCACGGCAGCATAGGGTTCTCGGCACACGGATTCGTCGCCTCGATCTCACCGAGGTGTGGCGTCGGGTTGTATCGGTTCACCGTATCGACGAAACAGACGCCAGGTTCGCCCGTCGCCCAGGCGCTTCTGACAATCATTTCCCAGATTTCCCTGGCCGCGTAGCAGTCCTCGACTGGGCGGTCTGCGGCAACGAGGTCGTCGATGCCGTAGGATTGTCTGTCAATGGAACGGGGCATCAGATACCGCTTCTTCGTGCGCGGATTGACAACGACGTGCGGCGAGTCGGGTTCGGTCTGGAGCTGTTTCATGAACTCGTCCGTGATGAGGACCGAGAGGTTGAAATTGGTCAGGGCCTTTGGATCTTGCTTGACGAAGATGAACTTGATGATGTCGGGGTGGTGGACGGGCAACATGCCCATGTTGGCGCCGCGGCGAAAGGCTCCTTGCTGAATGGCGCCGGTCACTACGCCGAAAACGGTCATGAAGCTGATGGGCCCAGACGTTGTGCCGCCGCTTGAGGCCACCCGATCTCCCGTGGGTCTGAGCCTCCCGAACGAGAACCCCGTGCCTCCTCCAGCCCGCTGGATGAGAGCCGTCGCCCGGACGGCCTCGAATATGTCTTCGATGCTGTCCTCCACCGGTACGACAAAACACGCGCTGAGCATTCCCTTCGGACGCCCGGCGTTCATCAGTGTAGGAGTGTTGGGCAGGAAAGAACCATTCTTCATCAGCTCATAGAACCGGTCTTCCCACTCTTTCTGCTGGCCGGCGGTCGCGTTGCATCTGGCCTCGGCGCCGGCCACATGCCGGGCGACCCTCCGGTACATCTGGTCTTCTGTCTCGAGGCATTTGCCAGTAGCGTCCTTGAGAAGGTACCTGCGACGCAGCACTTCGGTGCGCATGTCATCTGACGCGTGTGGTTTGCTTTCTTTCTGCATAGTAGATCTCCGTTATTCGGCCAGGGCCTGCTACTTCAGGAGCCTGAGCCACAGAAGCGCGAACGCGAGCACCTGAGTAAAGCACGCCCGGCGCATCACAAGATCATCCAGCCGAAGGCCGCCAAAGGCTCGGCCACCGAGGATGACGTACATGAAGGCCAGCAGCGTGAGCATCAGCGCCAGAGGCACCAGGTTCCGGGATCGGGTGGCGACAAACCTCCTGGCCTGCCAACCAGGCTGTCGGAACGAGGCCTGGACCAAACACGCGAGCAGGAAGCCGGCGAAGATGCGTACGGTTGTCGCCGCCATGCCCTTCGGCGTTAGGAGACCCAACAGCATCGAAGGCCGCTGCAGAAACGCGACAGCCAGAAGGGCCCCGGCGGCCAAGAGCATGAGCCTTTGCCCCGGTCTTGCGATGTGGACGATGCTACGCATTCCTGCCTCCTCAATCCTTGGCATAGCTGACCCATTCGAGGAGCACGATCCAGAGCACCTCAAACGCCGTTAGCTGGAAACGCATGCCCGGCTGACGGAGCATAAGACCCAGGGTATCGGCCATGGGTCCGATCATGATCAGGGTGGTCAGGAAGGCATTCAGGGCGCACAGGCCGAAGGCCAGGAACACAATAGCTCCGGGCTTCGCGTACCAGGGATCGCCGGGCCCACAGAGGAAAGCCAAGGCGAACTCTCGGATGGCCATGGCCATGAACAGAGCGGCGACCGCCGTGAGTACCAGGTTGATCGTGATACGGGCTGACATGAAGAACAGCAACAGTGCTGGCCTTTGGATGATGGCGAGCACCAGGCAGGTTGCTGCGATCCCCAGCAGCGTATTCCTCCGTTGAACTGGATCAATCACTTTTCGGTACATCCGTCACCTCCTCACGGGATGAGAATAGGTTCGCGCAGAGAGCCTCCGCTCTCTGCGCGAATGAGGTCAGTCAAACATGTTCAAGAGCCGACTCCGTTCGATTCTCACGCGGGGCTCGCTCGTGGGCGGCATGCTTTCGGGCAGCACTTCTCGGCTGTCCACATGTCTGGCCCTCGGCTGGGGGGATTCCTGCGTCGCGAGTTCGATCCGCTGTTGAATCCGGGCCAGCAACGTGTCGAGCTTCTCGCCAAGCGTGACGAGACGCTCGGAGAATGCCTCGTCGGTCATGGGAGGGTCCCGTGTGGTTGTCGCGAGCGGTGCAGCCCGCGGTCTGATGAACCTCTGAATCTGGGGGAGTGGTGCGAGACTGTTCATAATGGTCTCCTTTTACGGCAGAGGATGACATACGAGGCAACCAGGCCGTCGCTGGGAACACTCGTACGACAGACCCGGTCCGTCCGGGCTCAGTTCTTCACGTGTGTTGGCAATGTAGATGAGGTTCTTGGTAATGTCCCAACGGGTGATGGGTTGGCCGGTGACCTTGCTGTAGAGGAGGTCGATGACCGTTCGGGCGGCCAGTTGCGCCACGGTGATAATGTCCCACGAATTGGCGGCCTCATGGTCCAAGCGGCGGATCTGTCTGGCACTGGAGATATCCAGCGTGCAAGCCAGACAGGGCGTCACAAAGGGTATGGTCAACGCGATATGGCCGCTCGCGGCGCGGGCGTGCAGGGCCACCTGGACCAGGTTGGTAACCGGATAAGCCAGCCGCGCCACGCGGAGGATTTCTTCTGGATCATCCATGGCCACAATGACCACGAGGGATCGCACAAATATGGCCAAGAGATCCGCATCCGACATCGCGGAGGTCTTATACGGATAGGGGATGATAGTCGCCCCGGGCGAGTTGCGCTCCACCTTGGCCCGTAACGCGTCGACCTTGCGCAGGCCGATCTGACTGGGATCGTAGATGGTTCTTCCTCCCTGGGTGTGCTCTGGCCGGACATCCTTATCATCTATGCAGTTGATGCGAAGCTGTGCCGAGCCCAGCGGTTGTGCGCAGTGACTGGCGACAGAACCCGCCCCCAGCATGGTCACCTCGGCGCCGATGATCGTACCGCTGTTAAAACGCTCGGTGCTATAGGGCGCGGAAGGGTACGCCACAGGTTCGGTGTTCGCCGGCATGCCGAGGGGCAAGGGAATCTGCTGCGCAAGTCGTTGGGCGAGCATGGCCTTGAAGCGGTCGGGCCCATGCCTGATGCTCCGTCCCGCCGGTGTTCGTATCCATTTCCCGGTCATGGCAGAAACCCTCTGGGGGGAGGCTTTCTGAACCGGCGCAGCTTTGGCAGCAGGAGCTTTGCCTGAATGAGGCACTCCTCGACCGCAGTCCCATCAATGAGCTGAAGGGATGGGTCATCCGCGTTGCCGGGAAGCTTTGCCTGGAGCCGGTTGAGCTTGTCCATTGTTGCTGCCTCTGCCACGACCAGGTTGCGGTCGAATGTGGACTCGATGAAGACCGTTTGGGAGTAGAAGCATCGTAGTTTTTCGGCCACGGTATCGAGGTTCGGCCCCAGAAGGAGCTCCTTGCCTGTGGGGTCCGTGACGACAAACTCCTCTTCCCTGGCCGTCAACAGCCCTGTGACAATCGCCTTGGCCAGAACGCGTTTGATCTGACGGAGGTTGGGATTTGGGGGCACCATGATCGCGGTGCCGGGGTGAACGGCCTGCGCGATGGCCCGCCGCCAACCCTCCGGGGTGTCCGGAAGGGCGATTCGCTCGATGAACGGAGTAAGCGAGATGCCTCCCCGAAGCTGGGCGAAGCTGATCGTCTCGGCGTCGTCGCTGACCGAGATGTTCCATTTCCCTGGCTTCTTGTCCAGGCCCTCCAGGAGGCCCTGGAAGTACGTGCGGGCCGCATCACAGGGCACGTTGGCGGCCTTGATCCAGACCACGCTCTTATTGACCTCGCCTTCCACGATCAACCGTCCTTCGCTCTCCTGCATGCGCAGGAGCCCCATTTGCTTGCGGGACTGCTCATCGGGGTGAAGCCGCTGGACTTCATCATAGATGTTCCTCGCCTTGAAGACCGGCTCGAACAGACCGTGGCCCAGTGCGGTCAGGATCTCAAGAACGTCATCGTCGGAGGCCTCGGCCAGCGTGCTGAAGGAGTCGTGCTGTTTCAGGAAGAGACTTCGCATGTGGGCCCTGAACTGCTCGGTGCCGCCGTTTTCCGCCAGGTATTCGGCAAACCTCTTTCGGAGATTCTCAACAGAGGCAAGTTCTTCGCCATTGGGAACTGCGCATGTGGTCGGCGCTTGCGCGATAGCCGTCGCCTTCGAGGCACAAGACTGACTGGTGCGCACGAGCTTCTGCCGGTACAGGGTGAGCCAAGCCAGCCTCCCGTCAAGGTAGTCCATCACCCGGGCCAGGAACTCCTGAACGGCGATGCGGCAGGCCTCCAGCTCCAGCGTGCTGCTGATCAGGGCACGGCCCGACTGCTCCATAGTGGCGGCAAGACGCCGGACCAGAAGGGCATTCAAGACCCGCGCCAGGGCGCCCCCCTCACGGGCCTGTTGGAACTGCTCGGACACCTCGGCCAGGATCTGGTGGTGAGGCTCGATGAACCCCTCGATGTCCGCTTCTTTGTTGAAGATGATCTCCCTGGAGCTCTCGGCTGCCGTCCGCACTGCGGTGAAGACCGTCTGGACCTGGGAGACCCCGCTTGGGGTTTTCATCGCCTGCCGGAGATGGCTTTCGATGGTCTCAATCGCAGATTCGGCATCTTCCTGTGCCTGCCGGCGCATCGCCGGGACCAGCACATTCGGGATCTCCTCATCGAGGATTGTAGCTACGGCGTTTTCTGCCGTCTCAGCTCTGTCATAGCCTTTGGTCTTACCCAACTGGTCGGTGAGGCTGGAGTTAGCCTTCTGAATGCAGCTTGTGCCCAACTCTCGCGACTGGAGTATCCTTCGGGTGACGGCGGTGTCGAGTTCGGTTTCGACGAGACCGGCGTGCCGGGCCAGGGCCGCGGCCTCATCAAGAGCCCTTTGCCGATCCCCCTCTTCCAGGAGGCTATGGGCGAGTTCCTCCGCGGCCCGGCAGGCGTGGTATTGGAGGGCCCGATCCCGGTCCCAGTGAATGGCTGAGACGGACACGGTGTGGACACACTCCGGATCGCCATATTCGTTGCACTGCCATTTCTCGATGTCCACCGCGCGCTCGCGCATCGTGTCGCCCGCGGGGGTATGCCAGAGAAACCAATCGACATGGGCCTGGTGACTGAGGAGGCCCGCCAGGCTGCTGATGCTTCCGTAGCGGCTCTGGTTCGTGGCCAGGTACAACTGGTCGAAAGGGACGGGCTGCTCCATGCCCCTTGCCTCATCGACCAGTGCGCCTGTAGACACCGCCCGAAGGTACTGCATCGTGACAAGTTGGCTGAGGGGTCCTCTTTCGGAATTCGTGATGACGAGGTTTCCGCTTGCGATGATGTCAAGTACCACCTTGACCTGGACCCCATTCTTCCTCGCGCATTCCTTTATCATCCACTCTATGAGGGGGTAGAACGCCCCCGTGCCTGTGGCGCCGACGGTGGAGAAGATCACGCGGACCATCACGCGAGACGGTACCTCAAACAACTTCGCATTGCCGGTGGCCGCGGCCTGGCGCCGTGAGTAGGCGCTGGTCTGGCGAAAGGCCTTGCTCAAGGCCGTCATAAACTCTTCTTGCTGTATCCGGATCAGGGTGTAGCCGGTCGGCGGATCACAGCAGGCGCCCTTGCTATCGAGGCACGAACCGGGATGGAGGTACCAATTCTCTGGCATGGCCGTCAGCAGGCCATCATGCTCGGCCTTCTGAAGCGAGGCGAGATCCGATGGCATCGCGGCTTTCACATGGATTTCGGGATCGATCTCGTCTTCCGGGCCAAGACCGAGGGCGGATGCTTCATCGGAAGGCATGGAGAGACCATGGTCAAATACCACGGCCTTCGACAGGACATGGAGCCCGATTCCGTGCCGACGCAGAATTCTTTTCAGCACGACTCGTCTTACCTTGACGCCGGAGCCCAGAAGTATATAGACACAGTAGTCGATCAGTTGGGCTTCCCTTCTGTCACTGGTTTCCATGGTTCTCACCCCCATTCGCCGCCTCGGTCTTGGGCTTGGCGACCGCGACGGTCATCCGGGTTTTCTCGCTGATCTGAATGGTCGAAGGCAGAACCAGCCGTTCCTTGTGCCCGGGCGGCACTGTCTTACCGCCCGCCACAAAGGGCGTCTTGGAGAGGTTGTGGATCATCAGGTCAGCGCCCTTCTTGAAAAGCCGCAGGTGCTGCTCCTCGATCCCTTCTTCGCTGAGCTTGATCGTATTGCCGACCCCCCGGCCCAGGTGAATGCTGCTGAAACGCTGATAGGGGCCCAGCGGATAGGACTGGCCGTTGACCCCGACCACGAGAGTGCCGGTCAGTTCCCGTTTGCTGGCCCCAAAGCGGGACCAGAAAACGCTGCTTACGCGGCTCGCCCTTCGGAGGGCGACGAGCAGCGCGAGGAGGAGAGTGCCTGCGAGAATCGCTATGGCCCCGATGATCCAAGACCGGGGATTGGCGGTGAGCTTCTGGAACCAATTCGGGGCGGCGGGGGGAGCAGACGGGCCGCCTTCTACTGACACGGGCTTCTCCTTGATGCCGTCCTCCGTTGGCTTATTCGGCTCCACCAAGGGCGTCATGGTTGTGGTGCTCGGCTCTTCGGGCAGGGTATCGCCAGTTTGAGCCTTTACAGCCGGGCCCATCGATACGCTGGACCGGATTTCTGTTTGGATGCTGTAGCTGGTCGTTCTCTTGCCGGACCCGGACTCGTTTAGGGCCTGGCCCTTTCGGAAAACGTCTGGGAGGACAGGGCCTTTCATCGGTTCGAGATCTCGGTTGTCCTCTCTTGAGATCATCGTCTTCTGCTGGTCTTGCGACCGGAATTGTCGCAGGAAGAGGCCTGGCTGTGCTTGGTCGAGGGGACTCCACGTCAAGGCGGCATTGTTGCCGGCGATCAGCAGGCTCCGGTTGGTGTTCCGGTTGCCGGTCACGTACAGGGGCCAGTTCCTGGCCTTGAGTTGCTTGGCCAAGGCGATGATTTGGGTCGCATCGCTGTCGTCGATCTGGCCATCGGTGAGGATCACGACGGCGGCCCGCTCATAGCCGTCCTTCTCACACCGGGCGGTGATCCGCTTATAGGCCATCTCGAGGGCGGTGCCGATCTTGGCATCGCTGAGGAAATGGCTGTTAACTGTTTTCAGAGCGGCGCTGATCTTGCTGGCTTCATCGGCCTTGTTGCCTATGATCTCCTGGGCGAGCACCAGGCGGGGACTATTGCTGTGGGCCGCGATGATCTCGAGGTAATCCCCGGCTTCCAATGGTTCGGCAGCCTGCTGCCCTAAGGTACGGAAATCCCCCATCTCCTGCTCACACGAGCCGCTGGTGTCGATGATCGTCACGAAAAGGAGGCGCTGGCGGTCTTGCGCCTCCTGGCACTGGCCGATCACGGCGGCGAACAGGTGAGACATGGTGATCAGTACGATGAGTGTCTTCTTCATGATATGACTCCTTAAAAGAGGGTGAATGGTGGATATTCATCTCCGGTGGCGCAGGATCCGCACCGTAGCCACGACCAGAGTCAGCGCGAGACAGAGATGGAAGAGCATGGTGTATCGTTCCCGATTATGCACACCGAGCATATCCATGATCTGCTCCCACGTGACGGCCGACTGGCTGTGGTGGAGCACATACGCCATGAGCAGCAAGGCCGCCGGCACTAGAATCCACGCCCAGTGGAACTGGAGCCTCGGCTGGGGCCGGGCTGGATGCGGGGCTTGTGGGGCCTGCTGCGTTTCATCATCTTGCTGCTGTGTTGCCATCATGGGTCTCCTTGAATAAGGTCATTACGGATATAGTACAGTCGCTTCCTAACCCCGGCGTCGGCCCAGGCGAACCAGTCCGATCAGGGCAATGATGAGGGCGGTGGCGGCGCCAACATCATAGATCCCCGGCTTCTTGCCTCCGAGCAGCGGCAGGGTCGTGGGAAGCGCGAAGGAGTGGTCTCCACGGGACCAATTCATGAGAACGAGAACTACGACGACCAGTATCACGACTTGTGCCGCTTTCATTGGTACAGCTCCTTCAAGATCTCCTCGACCGTGAGAAAGGACACACGATGGATGTGGAAGACGAGATCGGGGTCCGACAGGATCATATCCCGCAACTGCGGGTGCTCGGACTTGAGGAGCGTGGCGATGGTCAGGTTCTCCACGGGTACCTTGCTGTTGATCAGGCAATCCCGGGCATGGTGGGCGACGTTCGCTTCGCAGTCGATCACCACTTCCGTGACATAGAACTTGCCTTTCCGGATGGAAACGACATCATGGAAACCGGTGCTGCCTTCGAGCCGGTGCTCACAGAATGACTTTTCGCAGCCCTGCTTGAGGTCGAGGCGTTTTTTGAGATAACAGACGTTCGTATGGGTAACACCGCCTCGCAGCGATGGATACCGACTCGTCTTGCCGAGATGCTGCCACCCTTTCGGGGTGATGAGCCCAAAGCGCGTCCACAGTCTCCCGGTGCGCTTTGTCTCGACGTGCATGAGATCCTGGTGGACGAGAGCATCCAGGATTCTCTTCTGGGTACCGGCCGCAATGTCGCCCATGCGAGAGAATACGACATCGAGAGGATCGAATTCATGGAGCGACATGAAGTCCAAGAACTTCCGCTCGCTCTGCGATAGCGGGGGTGTCTCGGCCGGCCGCGCCATCTGCTGCCTTCTGACCGTGAGCCTGTATTCGGCGATGAGACGGTCCACTCGGTCCCGAAATCCCGGTATGTCATCGATACCTCTTGCGGGCGTGAAGTCATGCTCGTCGAATGTGGGAGGGTTAGCCCGCATATTTCATCGAATTTTGGTGGTTTTTAGTAGACAAATGGCCTAACCATCGGTAGGGTAAGGACTTGCAACGCTTCCAACCCTCAGACAGAAAGGCCATTTCTATGACAGACTGTACCACCGAACCGCTGC